>VXWP01000028.1:0-30762 GCA_009835325.1 Gemmatimonadota bacterium
TTCGTAGTATTCGACGTAGTCCGTGGCGAAATCGAGGGTACCTCCCGCCGCCAGCGTGCGCACGATCTCGTCCAGAAACCGTGGATTGAACAGGCGGCGTTTCCTGTGCCGTTTCTTCGGCCAGGGATCGGGGAAGTAGATATGATAGGCCGAGACCGCCCCGTCGGGTATGAACCGCTCTACGAAATAAACGGCGTCGTCCCGCAGCAGGCGGACATTGGCCAGTTCCCGCCGGACTACCCGTTCCTTCATGATGCGGAAATAGCGCAGGGCCCGTTCTATGCCGATGTAATTGATATGCGGATAGGCCATGGCCGAATTGATGATGAATCGTCCCTTTCCGCACCCGATTTCGACTTCCACCGGCCCGCTGTTTTCGAAAAACCGGTCCCACTGAACCTGGTCCTCGTTCTCTCGTATGCGGAATTCCACATCCCGGGTCGCGTCCGCCGCCCGACGTGGTTCTGGGGAAAGGGTCATCTTTTCCATGGAAAGGCGCTGGGTACAGGGGTGGCAACCTGGATGTTCCACCGGGCAAATTAGGAATCCGGCGGTGCCCTGTCAAGCGATACGGACCGCCCAGAATTGGTTTGATTTTAGACCGGTCACTGGTTATCATTACCAGCACTTACGGCCGGCATCCCCGCGGCTGATTCCTCCTGCGGCACGAGGCTGAACCATGCTCGACTACCACATGCACGTGGAGAATTACTATCCCTTCGGCAGGACGGAGGACACCTGCCCGGACGGTACGGATCCGATGGAGACCATGCGCCTTTTCGCCGCCTCGGCAGCCGAACACGGCGTGCGGGAAATCGCCATCACCGAGCACGTGTACCACTTCGTCCAGGCCCGGGAGATCGTGGACAAGCCCTGGGCCGTGGACAAGTGCTTCTACGATATGGACGAATACGTGGACCTGCTCCAGTCCGCGCGCCGGGAGGGGCTGCCCATCAAGACCGGCATCGAGATGGATTACATCGAAGGCAAGGAACCGGTCATCGAACGGATTGTCGGGGGGTATCCCTGGGATTTCGTGCTGGGTTCGGTGCACTGGATCGGTGACTGGGGATTCGACATGTCCCTTTTCGCGGACGAATGGGACCGGAGATCGGTGGACCAGGCCTACCGGGACTACTTCCGACTGCTGGGACAGGCCGTACAGACCGGTTGTTTCAATTCAATGTCCCATCCGGACCTGATCAAGGTGATGGGACACATGCCCGAAGGCGACATCTCGGATCTGTACGAAGCCTTTGCCGAGCAGGTATGCGGCCAGGAGGGCCTCTGCGTGGAGATAAGCTCGGCCGGCTTTCGCAAACCCGTGGGCAG
Source organism: Gemmatimonadota bacterium (assembly GCA_009835325.1). Taxonomy (NCBI): domain Bacteria; kingdom Pseudomonadati; phylum Gemmatimonadota; species Gemmatimonadota bacterium. Next base: position 1,333 of record VXWP01000028.1, read on the forward strand.
GATCTACCCGGAGCGCCCCCTGCTGGAGGCCTGCGCCCGTCGCGGGATCTCCATCACGACGGCTTCCGACGCCCACGTCGTGGAGGACATCGGCCGGGATTTCGACCGGGTCAGGACCCACGCGGCATCCTGCGGGTACGGGGAAGCCATGTCCTTTGACGGCCGGCGCGCGACGCCGGTGCCCATTGAATAGGCATTTAAAACGGGAAGGGAATAGAACTTATGGCCACGGCCGTCATTGAGCCACGCATCCGGGGCTTTATCTGTACCACGGCGCATCCCGCCGGTTGCACTTCGAATGTCAACGCCCAGATCCAGGTTGCACGGGCTGCTCAGCCGGACCAGAAGAACGGCGCCGGACCGCTCCGTGTACTGGTGATCGGCGCTTCGACGGGATACGGACTGGCGGCGCGCATCGCGGCAGGCGCGATGTACGGCGCCGGCACGGTGGGGGTGTTTTTCGAACGCGAAAGCAGCAGTACCCGATGCGGTACGCCGGGATTCTATAACACCGCGGCTTACCACCGGTACGCGACGGAAAACGGACTGGTCTCGGCCAATGTAAATGGCGATGCCTACTCCCACGAGATCAAGCGGAAGACCGTGGAACTTGTTGCTTCCCGGCTGGGCCAGGTGGACCTGGTCGTCTACAGCCTGGCCTCCCCGAAGCGCACGGATCCGGACACGGGCGAGACCTACCTGTCCGTACTCAGTCCGATCGGGGAGACTTACGTGGGAAAGACCATCGATCTGAACCGCGAGGTCATCAACGAGGTCACCGTCGAACCGGCGTCGGACGAAGGCATCCGCGGGACGGTGGGCGTCATGGGCGGCGACGACCTGCGCCAGTGGAGCGAGGCGCTGCTCGACGCCGGGCTGCTGGCCGACGGCGCCCGGATCGTTCCGTTCTCGTACATCGGGCCTGCCCTGACCTGGCCCATTTACCGGAGCGGCACCATCGGCCGTGCGAAGGAACACCTGGAAGGGACCACGAAAGCGATCGACGGCCAACTCAGGTCATCCATCGGGGGAAGGGCCATGGTGTCGGTGAACAAGGCCGTGATCACCCAGGCTTCGGCCGCGATTCCGGTCGTCCCCCTGTACATCAGCCTGCTGTATCGCATTATGCGGGAACACGGCCTGCACGAGGATCCGATCCACCAGATGGTACGGTTGTTCAACGACCATATCGGCCCGGGCAGGACGCCGGCGCTCGACGGGGAGGACCGGATCCGCCTCGATGACCTGGAACTGGGCGATGCTGTCCAGCGGGAAATCGATTCGGTGTGGCCGACGATTACGACGGAGAACTTCCGTGCCCTGACCGACTACGACGCCTATAAGCGAGGTTTCCGGCAGCTGTTCGGTTTCGAAGTGGACAGCGTGGCGTACGACGAACCGGTCGAATTGGAAGCGGAGATATAGCGGTCCGGACGGGGGCGGATCTGCATGCGCCAGAAAGGTTCCTGCCCGATTCACTGGTCGCCTTCGCTGGCAACCGATCTGTACGAACTCACGATGGCGGCCGGCTATTTCGTGAACGAACGCCGGGAAAGGGCCACCTTCGAGTTATTCGTCAGGGACCTGCCGGCACGTAGGTCATGGCTTGTCGCGGCCGGGTTGCGGCAGGCTGTAGACTACCTGTCCGCGCTGAGGTTTTCCGCGGACGACATCGATCATCTGAAGACGTTGCCGCCGTTTCAACGCATTCCGGACGTGTTTTTCGATTTCCTGTCTTCGTTTCGCTTTTCGGGAGATCTCTGGGCCGTACCCGAAGGGACCGTGGTTTTCGCCGGCGAGCCGCTGATCCGGATCTCGGCGCCGATTATAGAAGCCCAGATCGTCGAGACCTTCCTGCTGGCCACGGTTAACCACCAGACCCTGGTGGCCACGAAGGCGGCGCGTATCGTCGAAGCCGCGGCGGGCAGGGGCGTGGTGGAATTCGGCAGCCGCCGGGCCCACGGCCCCGAGGCGGGACTGATGGCGGCCCGGGCCGCGGTCATCGGGGGGTGCATCGGGACGTCCAACGTGGAGGCGGGACGGCAGTTCGGCATCACCGTCTACGGGACCGCCGCCCACTCCTGGATCATGACCTTCGAAAGCGAGTTGGAGGCCTTCCGTGCCTACCATCGTGTTTTCCCCGGGAGCACCACGCTGTTGCTGGACACCTTCGACCCCGTTGAGGCTGCCAAGCTGGCCACCAGGATAGGACCGTCTCTGAAGGGAGTTCGGCTCGACAGCGGCAACCTGGCCGATCAGGCGAGGCGAGTCCGCGGTATCCTGGACGAGGCTGGAATGACGGAAACGAGGATCATGCTCAGCGGGGACCTGAACGAATTCCGAATCGCTTCGCTGGTCGAAGCCGGGGTACCCGTGGATCTCTTCGGCGTCGGGAACGAACTGGTCAACTCGCCGGACGCGCCGTCCCTGAGCGGCGTTTACAAGCTATGCGCGCTGGAAACGCCTTCCGGTACGCGGCCGGTCTTCAAACTGAGCGAGGGGAAGCAGACCCGGCCCTATGCAAAGCAGGTGTGGCGGCGGCGCGACGGGCACGGGGAGTTCGTGGAGGACCGGGTAACCCGGGACGGCGAACCGGCCGGATCCCCGGAATGGGAACCCCTGCTCGGCCCTGTCATGCGCGGCGGCCGCCTTGAAGGTCCGATGCCGGACCTGTCCGCTTCCGGCAGCAGGGCGAAATCACAACTGGACAGCCTCCCCGCACGCTACAAACGAAGGGAAGACGCGGCGGCCTATCCCGTCCGGTTCAGTGCTCAACTTTCCGCTAATCGATAAGGAGGACCCGTGCGTTACAAACGAGTATTGGTCAAACTCAGCGGCGGTGCGCTATCGGGTCAAAATCCCTGGGGATTCGATCCTTCCGCCATCGAGTACATTGCCAGCGAGGTCATGAAGCTCCATGCCGTGGGTGTCGAGGTGGGCATCGTGGCGGGCGGTGGCAACATATTCAAGGGCGAACTGGGTCAGGACTGGGGCATCGAGCGGGCGGAGGCCGACAACATCGGCATGATCGCGACCGTGATCAACAGCATGATGCTCCGGGGCGCTCTGACCTCGCGCGGTGCGGGCGACGTCCGGGTCATGACCGCCATCCCCATCAACACCGTGGCCGAACCCTATATCCGGCTCCGGGCCGTCCGGCATCTGGAGCACGGCTGCATTGTACTCCTCGCCGCCGGCACCGGGAATCCGTACGTGACCACGGACTATCCTTCGGTACTACGCGCCCTGGAACTCCGGACCGAAGTCCTGCTTTCGGCCAAGAACGGCACCGACGGGATCTATACGAGCGATCCCCGGGAAAACCCGGACGCCCGCAGGTACAAGGTCATCAGCTACGACTCGGTCATCCAGCACGATCTCAAGGTCATGGACCAGACGGCCGTGCTGTTGGCCCGCGACAACGGGCTGCCGATTCACGTTTTCGACTTCAACTCGCCCGGCGCCATGGAACGGATCTGCCGTGGCGAGGACCTCGGCAGCCTCATCACAAGGGGGACGGACCAGTTCGCCTGACCACGACCGATTCACCAGGACAACGCCCAATCCATCAACATGACGCCAATCCGTTTTCTCGGTATTTTATTGTTGTTATGCGCCGTCCTCCGGGGCGACCGCCCCGCGGCACAGGAACCGCCCTTCGCGCTGGAGAATTTCTACAAGGGCGTATCCTGGGTGGGCGGCCGTTGGGAGATGCCGGAAGACGCCCTGCCCGCGGCCCGAGAACTGGGCATCGAATGGCTGGCGCTTACGCCCTTCGGATGGATGGAAAACCACACTACGCCGTCCGTGCGGTTGAACCGGCGCGGACGATTCTGGGGGGAGACCGACCAGGGACTGCGGACTACGGCCAGGAAGGCCAGGGCACTGGGATTCCGATTGATGCTCAAGCCTCACCTCTGGCTGACCCGGCCCGTGGACGACGGCTGGATAGGCGTGATCGATTTCACTACGGAGGCGGAGTGGCGCCAGTGGGAGGAGGATTACCGGACTTTCATCCTGCACTACGCCGAACTGGCGCAGGCGGAAGACATGGACATCCTCTGCATTGCCACGGAACTTTCGAATCCGGTGCGGTCCCGTCCGCGATTCTGGAAGTCGCTCATCGCGGAAATCAGGACGGTCTACGACGGGAAGCTCACCTACGCGGCGAACTGGCACGGGGACTACGACGTGGTCGAGTTGTGGCCCCACCTCGACTACATCGGCGTCAACGCCTATTTTCCCCTGACCGACCGGCATGGACCGAGCGTCACCGAAATCATGTCCGGGTGGGAACCCCATATCGAAAACATCGGCCGGCTGGCCGATACGCACGGAAAACCCGTGCTTTTCACGGAAGTCGGTTACAAGAATTCACCCGGGTCGACCATCCGGCCCTGGGAATGGCCGCCGAGAAGGCGGAACCGGCGCGGGGAAATCAACCCGGAAGTCCATCAGGTCGATCCGAACGAGCAGGTCAACGCCTACGAAGCCCTGTTCCGGACCGTCGGCAAGGTGCCCTGGTTCCGGGGAATGTTTATCTGGAAATGGTACCCGGACGCGAGCCGTATCACCGAGGACAGGATTGAATTCAGTCCCCAGAACAAAGAAGCGGAGCGGGTGCTGCGCCGATGGTACGCCGTCCCGTGATGAGCGTGCCGTCTCGTGATGATTGCATGATAAAGGCCACCTGCGGCCCGCGCACTGCGTGACGCCCTGAATTTCAACCGGAACAGGATGACGACATGCCGAAGCATTTTCGCTACCGTTCGATCGAGGATCTGCAACAGGATATCGATCGCCTCGGATTGAACGAAGATATCCCGCTGACCGAGGACCTCGATCCGCTCTGGCGCCCCATCCGGTTCGGGGACCGCACGATCGGCAACTCCATGGCCGTGCACCCCATGGAGGGATGCGACGGGCACCTGGACGGCTCGCCCGACGAGCTGGTATTCCGCCGGTGGAGGCTGTTTGGCGAGGGCGGGGCCAAACTGATCTGGGGAGAGGCCACGGCCGTGACGGAGGAAGCCCGTGCGAATACCCGGCAACTCTGGTTGCACGATGGCAACGCCGCGTCCTTCGAGGCGCTGCTCGCGCAGACCCGCGAGGCCCACCGGGCCGTCCATGGCCGCGATGACGACCTGGTGATCGGGCTGCAGCTGACCTGCTCGGGTCGTTACAGTTACCGGAAACCGCTGATCGCTTTCCACGATCCCGCCGCCGATCCGGTCACCCTCGTGGACAAGAAGCGCAAGATACCGGTCACCCCGGACTACCCGGTGCTGACGGACGCCGAACTCGGCCGGGTGGAAGATGCCCTCGTAAATACCGCGGTCCTGGCCTGGAAACTGGGATTCGACTTTGTGGACATCAAGCAGTGCCATCGCTACCTGCTTTCCGAACTCCTGGCCGCACGGCTCCGGGACGGCGATTACGGCGGGAGTCTCGAGAACCGGACGCGGCTTGTCCGGAACGTGATCGGACGCATTCGCGAAGAAACGAAGGACGAACTGCCGTTGGCAACCCGGATGAACGTATACGACGGCATACCGTACACCACCGACCCGGATACGGGCACAGGCACGCCCCGCGCACCTTACCCCGTACCCTACCTCTCCGGATTCGGCGTGGACACGGACGATCCGCTGCGGGAGGACCTGTCGGAACCGGTCGCGGTGGCCGGCCTGCTCAAGGAGGCCGGGATCGGGATGATCAACGCCACCATGGGAAGCCCCTACTACAATCCCCACGTGGGCCGTCCGGCCGAGAGATCGCCGGTGGACGGCTACGATGCCCCCGAACATCCCCTGTTCGGCGTCGCGCGGCACTTCCGCGCGGCCGCCGCCCTCTGCGCGGCGCATCCGGAACTCCACATCGTGGGTACCGGGTACAGCTGGCTGCAGAAGTACATGGTCAACGCGGGCGCGGCGAATATCCGCGACGGCCGGGTCACCGTCATGGGATCGGGCAGAGGCGCGTTGGCCTATCCCGATTTTGCGAAAGACGTGGCCGAGCACGGCGAAATGATCCGAAAGAAGAGCTGTATCACGGTCAGTTACTGCACCGCCCTGATGCGCGGGAAGCACAACGAACTCGGCCAGTTCGCCGTCGGATGCGTGCCGCGGGACAAGATTTACGCGGACATCTACAAGGAGATGCTGGATACAGCGCCTGAACCGTAGGGACGGTGAATCTGCGAACCTTCCGGACGGACCGGACCGCCAGCCCGTAACACTGAGGGCGGCCGGTATCGGCCTCCTCCTGTCGGGCCTCATCGGGCTCGGCACGCAGTACCTGGCCGATCGGGGCGGTTACGATTTCATGCTGTTCGCCCACCTGCCCTCCGGCTTCCTGATCCCCTTTCTGGCCCTTGTTCTGCTGCCCAACCTGATCTGCCGGGCCTGCTGCCCTGGCAAAGCGTTAACCCGGACCGAGTTGTTCACGGTCTTCGCCATGGGCTGGGCGGCGTCCATGATGCCCGACCTGGGGGTCACCCGCTACATGGTTTCCGCCATCGCGGCGCCCGCCTACTTCGCCTCCCCCGAAAACCGGTGGGACGAACTCATCCTTCCCCACCTGCCCCACTGGGTCTATCTGAGCGATTCCGAATCGGCCCGGCGATTCTACGAAGGCCTGCAGCCGGGCCAGGGGATCCCGTGGTCCGTTTGGATGACGCCCGTGTTCTGGTGGCTCTGCCTGTTGGCCGCGCTCCTGCTGATCGGCGCCTGCATCGTGGTGATTTTCCGCAGGCAGTGGATGGAGTACGAACGCCTTCGATTCCCCCTGGCGGAAGCGGCCCTGCGGCTTATCGGTGAGGCCGATGAGGACCGGGCTCAGTCACGTCCCGGACGCGGCCGCAATCGCAACCGGCTGTTTATGGCGGGGCTGCTCATCACCTTCTCCGCCATGGCCTGGAACTGTGCGGCATACTCGGGCGCGCTTCCGATGCTGCCCATTCATCCGGGGGCGGTCGCCACCCTGGAAATCGCTCCCTACTTCCCCGGTATACCCCTGTACCTGAACATCTACGCCCTGTCCTTCGCATTCTTCGCGCCCGCGGAGATCCTCTTCAGTCTCTGGTTCTTCCAGCTGTTCGGTGTGTTTGAACAGGGGCTGCTGAGCCGGATGGGCATGTTCTCCACGAGCGGCAGCGTGGTGCAGGGAGGCCTGACCGGCATGCAGTACATGGGCGGCGTTATCGTCTTTGCGGCCTGGCTGGTCTGGATTGCAAGGCGCCACCTGGCCTCGGTGTGGCGCGCTGCATGGCGGCCCGTCCGGGACGACGGCGAGGCACGGGAACTGTTCTCTTACCGGTGGGCGCTCATCGGCCTTGCGGGTGGTTCGGCGTTCGCGGTGCTGTGGCTGTACAGCGCCGGACTCTCCATTGTGGTGGGCGTGCTCTTTCTGGCCGTCATGTTCACCTTCTACCTGGTACTCGCCCGGGTGGTGGCCGAATCGGGGCTGGTCATGGCGGAACTCACCGTGAAACCCAATTACTTCACGGTCGGCCTGATCGGTACCGCCTCCCTGTCCATACGGGACATCAACGTGATGGGCATGGCCAACGGTTTCGCGCGGAACTGGCGAACCTTCACCCTGGTCGGGTTCTCGCACATCGCGTGGCTGAAGAACCGGCTGGAAGGGCGCGGCCGCGGGTTGTTCGGATGGATTTGCCTGGCGATCGGCGTCAGCGTCGTGCTTTCGGTCGTCTCCCTGGTCCATTCCGCCCATACGGTGGGCGCCAACAACCTCCATACCCAGCCCGGCGGCCTGGGAACGTTCTTCTTCGGACGCACCATCGTCTGGGCGACCAACGCCGCCCAGATCGGGGTCCTCGAAGCGCTGTTCCTGCTGTCCGGGATACTGATCAACGGCCTGGTCATCGCCGGCAGGGCGTTTTTCACTTGGTGGCCCCTGCATCCCGTCGGCATGGCCGTCGGGGACGTGGGCGGCGTGGTGAGGAACGCCTTTCTGCCGATTTTCCTCGCCTGGCTCCTGCAGATCGTGTTGATTCGCATCGGCGGCGTGCGCATGTACCGCGCCGCCCAACCGTTTTTCACCGGAGCGATCCTCGGGTTTCTCCTGGGCGTCGTCCTGTCCCTGGTCGTCGACGTGGTCTTCTTTCCGGGGACCCCTCACCGGACGGAATGGTACTAATTGGTGACGTGTTCGCACCGCGTTCGCGTCGTGCGTCGTGCGCCAAAAACAGGATAGACCGATGAGCAAACTGGTCCCGGTCGGCGTGTCCGAAGTCGACGTAACCCCCGGCTACCCGGTGCGTCTGAGCGGATACGGCGCGCGCCGGGAAGAAACGGCGAAGATCAAGTCGCCCCTGTACGCCCGCGCCCTGGCCATCGGCGCGGAACGGCCGGTCCTGATGCTGGCCCTGGACAACTGCGGCGTGACCGAGTCCATGACGGCGTCCATCGGTCGGGAACTGAACAGACGGGCGGGGATCGACCGGGAACGCATCGTCCTGTGCTATACCCACACCCACAACGCGCCCATGCTCTCTGGTGCGGCGCCCATGCTGTTCAGCACGGATATCCCGGCGGCGCACCAGCGGCATATCGATCGCTATACCGGGGAAGTGACGGAACGGCTCGTGGAGGTGGGGCTGCGTGCGTTGTCGGAACGGAAACCGTCCCGTCTGAGTTACAGCGAGGGTCACGCCGGGTTCGCGGTGAACCGGCGCGCGCAGATCGGCCCCGTGGATCACGTGATGCCCATGATGCGGGTCGATGACCCGGAAGGAAACCTGAGAGCGGTGTGGGTCAGCTACGCCTGCCATTGCACGACATTCGGCCCCGCGGACAACTTCATGTGCGGCGACTGGGCGGGATTCGCGGCCGACAGGATCAGGCGGAACCACCCTGGGGCTGTTGCCCTGGTCACCATCGGGTGCGCCGCCAATGCGAATCCCTTTCCCCGTACGGGGCTTTCTTTTTCCCGGCGTCACGGTGTAGATATCGCGTGGCAACTTCACCGCCTGCTCGGGATCCCCGGACGCCCCCTGACGGGATGTATTCGGTGCCGCCTGGTCCACGCCTCGCTGCCCTACGACACCTTGCCGACCCGCGAGGCCTGGACGGCCGCAGCAGAGAAATCAGACGTCACGGGCTACCACGCACGGAAGTGGATCGCCCGTATGGACAGCGGCGAAGCGGTGCCGGAAGCGCTCAGCTATCCGGTGCAGGGCTGGTCGTTCGGAGACGAACTCGCCATTGTCTTCCTGGCGGGGGAGGTCGTCGCGGACTACGCCTTCAGGCTGAGGCGCATGTACGATCCCGCCAGGATGTGGATAGGCGCGTACGCCAACGACTTTCCCGGCTACATACCCTCCCGTCGGATCTGGAAGGAGGGCGGGTACGAAGGCGGCGACGCCAACGTGTATTTCGGATTGCCCAACCGCTTTACCGGCGACGTGGAGGAACGCGTCGTCGAAGCGGCGCAGCGGGTGATTCCGGAAACGTTCAGACGGTCCGGATGAAGGCTAGATCCCCTTGGGCGCCCGGGCCACGGCGGCCTCCCGCCGCGCCAGTTCGGCATGCCGTTTTTCGAAGGCGGAACTGTGGTCGTCTTCGATCACCTCTAGGTGCACCCCCGTTTCGAATCCTGGTAGATTCCCCTTGTAGAACTCGGGCTGGTAGATGCTCTCATCGGTGAACTCCCAGACGCGCTGCCCGCCGGCATGACCCGGCCAGACCACCCGAAGGATCCGCTTTTTGCTGCGGTAGCGCTGTACGGCCGTGGGTTCGTCGTCGTCGACGGCATAGGTTTCTATGGCCTTCTCGTCGACCTCCACGCCGAGACCGGGCTTGTCCGGCACCTCCATGTACCCGTCCACCACCTTGATCCGTTCAGTCAAAAGGTCGGTCTGCCAGAGTTCGTGGCAGGTGATGTAGGGCAACTGGGCGTGGGACAGCACCGAACCGATGTGGGCGGCGAAAGTCGTGGTCAGTCCGGCGCCCACCATCTGAAGCCAGAAGGGCTTGTTCAACGCGGCCGCCATGATGCCCTGCCGCATGGTCCCCGAGGCGCCGCCGCCAACCACGAATCCGTCGCTGACCTCCGCCTGCCAGACGTCGTCTCCGAAGTGTTCCACGATGGGCTTCTGGATGCGTTCCCGGAGCATCTGCGCGCCCTTGAGGTCTTTACGCAGGTAGAAGGGACTTTCGTACATGCCCACGTTCACCCGCTGGTCGAGCTGGGACAGGATTTGCTCCGCTTTCGCCTGGGTGAGGAGGAAACCGTTGAAGTCCACGTCGAACCGGTAGTCGGCCGGGACGACCTCGCTCACCGCGTCGATCTGGGCGATGATGTCGCGCCAGGGACGCGCCTTCATCTTGAAGGACGTGTAGCCGCGCCGCAGGGACTCCTCCGCCTCCTTGACCCAGTCCTCGGGCGCCATGTCGATATCCCACCAGGAAAGGGGGCAGCGTTCCCGCAGCTTGTTGCCCAGCAGGGCGTGCACGGGCACCCCGGCGTCCTTCCCGCACAGGTCGAATACGGCGATCTGCGGTCCGAAACCGATATCGTCGTCCCACATGATAGTCCAGGGGTCCTTGCCGACCAGACCAGCGGTATCCGAGGCGCCGTGACCGTCGGTGATGCTGACGAGGCCGTTGTCGGTCTCCAGCCGGTACGCCCAGACACGCTCGTTATGGGTGTTCGCCCGGGCCATGGCGTGATCGACGTGCGGGGCGTAGAACGGCACGTTCAGGGCCGTTCGTTCGGCGTGCGTGATCTTCATGGATTCCTCCTGCAGTGGTAAGGGACGGTAGGGTCGGGACGGGCGTGAAATCTATATAACTAAGGCGGGATTCTAAAAACGCAATCCATTTATGAACACTTGCCTTGCCTCGGATTTTCGATCTGGTTACATTCCTTTCAGAAAGGCTCCAGATCGCTTACCAGGAAAAACAGAGGACCACTTGAAACTCGAAAGTCGGGTCGCTATCGTCACGGGCGGCAGTTCCGGTATTGGCCGGGGTATATCCATCGAACTGGCCAGGGAAGGAGCCCGCGTCGTGGTGTGCGACCTCGTCGAGCGTCCGAAGCCGGGCAAGTACCATGACCAGGACGTGACGACGCCGACTGTGTCGGCATTGAAAGAGATGGGTTCCGACGGCCTCTTCGTGCAGGCCGACGTATCGGACGAAACGGCCGTCAACCGACTGGTTGATCGGACACTGGAAGCCTTCGGCGGACTGGACATCCTGGTCAACAACGCGGGCATTTTCGCCCTCGGAGACAGCCAGACGACCCCGGTCGAGACGTGGGACCGCATCATGGGCGTGAACCTGCGCGCCCTGTTCCTGACTACGCGTGCCGCTGTGCCGCACCTGAAGGCATCCCGTTCGGGACGGATCATCAACATCGCTTCCGTGCACGCCTTTCACGGCGGCGGCGGTCCGGCGTACGCGCCGGCCAAGGCCGGTGTCGTCAACCTCACGCGGGACACGGCGGTCGAACTGGCGTCGCTCGGCATAACCGCCAATACGATCTGCCCGGGCTATATCGAGACGCCCATCCAGGACTACCTGACCGAGGACCAGGTCGCCGAGGCGCTGGAGAAGACCCCTCTGCCTCGGCTGGGCCTGCCGAAGGACATCGGCCGGGCCTGCGTGTTCTTCGCGTCGGACGACGCCGAGTGGATCACCGGAACGGCCCTTCCCGTCGACGGCGGCTGGCTGGCCCCGATCTGGTAGGCGGGCCCGACAGGTCTTAGTTCATATGGAAAAACTTTTTGCCATAGCCGGCGGTATCTCGGCGCTCCTGGGCGTGGTCGCCGGGGCCTTCGGCGCCCATGGACTGAAGAATCGGATCTCGCCGGAGATGCTGGAGATCTTCGAGACCGCCGTCCGGTACCAGATGTATCACGCCTTCGGCCTGCTCTTCGCGGCCTGGGCGGTCTCCCGCTGGCCGGGTGCGATCCAGCCGGCGGCGGGATGGTCGTTCATCGCGGGCACGGTGCTGTTCTCCGGCAGCCTGTACGTATTGAGTCTCACGGGCATCCGGTGGCTGGGCGCCGTGACCCCGCTGGGTGGCGTGGCGTTCATCGTCGGCTGGCTTCTCCTGGTCTACGGCATATATCGGGCTTGAAACGGCAGGGAGTCGAATGCGCGTCGTAACCGGAATCATCGCCCACGAGACGAGCACGTTCACGACCGTCGAAACCACCCGTAGGAACTACCAGGAACGGTACGGCGGCCTGCGGGGCAGCGAGATCCTAAAGGCGTTCAGGGGCGCGAACAAGCCCACGGGCGGCTTCATCGAAGGCGCGGAAGCACACGGGTTCGAATTGATCCCCACGATCGTGGCCGAACCCCATCCGAGCGGTCCCACGCCGCGGGCGCTTTTAGACGAGATCGTCGACGAGATGCTGGACGGTTTTCGCGGCGCGGATCCCATAGACGGCGTGCTGCTCGAACTGCACGGCGCCATGGTGGCCGAAGGCATCGACGATGGTGAAGGATACATCCTCTCCGCCGTCCGGGACCTCGTCGGGGACGTGCCCGTCGTAGGGCAGCTCGACATCCACTCCAACATGACGCCGCTGATGATCGAGCAGGCCGACGTGCTGATCGGCCGGGAATCCTACCCGGAGGTGGACATGGCGCCCCGGGGGCGGGAATGTGCCGACGTGCTCGTCCGGATCCTGAGGGAGGGCTTGCGGCCAACCATGGCGCTGCACCAGATCCCCATGGTCTGGGGCATGAACCAGGTGACCGCTCATTCGCCCATGAAGGAGGCGATCGACTACCTCCATGAAATCGAATCGAGGCCCGGGGTCGTCTGCGGATCGATCGCCACCTGTTTCCCGCTGGCGGATATACCCCACATGGGGGCGTCCGTGTACATCGTGACGGACGACGACCGGGAGATGGCCCAGCGTTACGCAGACGAACTGGGCGCCTGGCTGTACGACCGGCGGGCCGACTGGCACTACCACATGCCGTCGACGAAGGAGACGCTGGAACGGGTCCACGCGGAGGACCATTTCCCCGTCGTGCTGGCGGACCGCAACGACAACACGGGCGGCGGGTCGCCGGGAGACAGCACCGCCATGCTGCGCACGTTCATCGACGCCGGACTCGAAGACGCCTGCGTCCTGTACATGGTCGACCCGCAGGCGGTGGACCGGTGCATGGACGCCGGTGTGGGCGCGACGGTTACGCTGGACGTCGGGGGGAAATCCACGCCGTTGCAGGGCGAGCCGGTGACCATGACGGCGGAGGTGCTGGCCCTGTCGGACGGCAGGTTCCGTTACCACGGCCCCATGCTCGCGGGCCTGGAGGGTACGATGGGACCATCGGCTCATATCCGGCAGGAAGGTGTACACGTCATCCTCGTGAACGAGCGCGAACAACCCTTCGATACGGCGTTTTCGGAATCTCTCGGCCTGGACCCCAGGGAAATGCGTTACATCGGCGTCAAGTCATCGGCCCACTTCCGGGCAGGTTTCGAACCGTGGGCGGGCGCGATCCACGTGGTCACTGAACCGGGCGTCCATGACGCCGGCGTGGTCACCTATCACCGCCTCGGCAGAAAACTCTATCCGCTGGACGGCGCGCAGAGATAGCGTAGCGATACCGGCGGCCCGACCGCGTGCTCTGCAGACTGGATCTTTACCGGAGCGGAACATGAACACCGCGACCCAGAAAATCGATACCGCTTCGATCTGGTTCGATCACCAGACGCTGATCAGGAACGTGGACGTCCTGCTCACGGTCTACGACCAGGCCGCGCAGGGCGTGCTGGACCTGGCGAACAGCGAGGGCTATTTCGAAGGCGTCGATCCGGAACTGCTGAAATGGCCGCCTTCGCGGACGCCCGGTGGATCGATCGGGCTGGAGGGGCTGGGCTATCGCGCGAAGCTGATCGGCGCGATCTACGAAGGGGTTCCCCTCCTTCGCGACCAGCGGATGGGCGAGGCCTACGACCAGTTCCGGCGGGTCGCCCCCGACTACTACCAGTCGGTTCAGTTGTACGCCCGCGTAAGGGAGCAGTTCCTGCAGCAGGACCCGGACGCCACCGCCCAGTTCCTCGAACTGTACCAGACGGTCTACGTCGAAGCGCTCCGGGCGAGCAACGTGTTTACCCCGGACGAGGGCGAGGCCGCCCTGGCCGGGGCCAGGCTGTCCCGTGTGCCCCTGTCTCACGCCCAGCCTGTCGCCGAGAAGCTCAAGGACATCGTGCCGGAGGACGACCCCATCTGGCAGGCTACCTATCCCTGCACGCTCGACGGCAAGGAAACCCGCTCCACGCTGAGGGACATCTTCCACAACACCGCGGAGAAAACGCTCGAATACCTGGCCGCCGGCGAACTGCTCGCCGTCCGCTACAATACCTATACCAATTTCGCGTGGTTCGGTTGCGCGGTATGGAAGATCATCAGCGACGCCGAACTGCTGGCCGAGTTCTGCCGCCGGCATGTCCCGAGCAAGTATATCCAGCGCAAGATCGACGGCATCCAGGAGGATATCCTGCTCGGCCAGGCCATGATGGTGGAGTTCTTCCAGGCGCACCAGGAGAACCCTGCGCAGCTCAAGCCTACCGGATACTGGTACGGCCATCACTATACGAGCCTGACCCGGGACATGATCGACCTGACCCATGCCCTGATGGACAAGTGCAACCTGGTCATCTACCGGATCAACCAGCACATGAAGGACCATGAGGAGGAGAAGGCGAAAATCCCCGACGAACTCGCCTCCATGCTGGAACCCATGGTGGTGCCGCCCCTGCTGGACCGGACCGCTGCGGGCCATTTCCTGGAGTATCCGCACGTGGGGCGCAACGCCCGGTATTCTCCCGTCAAGCGCGCCACGAAGCTCACCCGGTGGATCGGTGCTTCATGGCGGTACGTCAGGAATAAACTCGCCATCGAGGAGGAGAACCTGGGTGAGCGGGACCAGCTCGAGGCGGCCTGGCACAACAGTCTCACCTGGGCCGACCGGACTCTGAAGATCTTCGGCATAACGGTCAAGGTCCACGTCGATCCGATGGTCGGCGAACTGGCCCGCGTGCTCAAGCTGCACGAGGGGCGGTACAAGGTCCTCTTCTTCCCGACCCACCAGAGTGTCTTCGACCATCCCGTCATGTACAAGGTGCTTCAGTCCCGCGTTCTGCTGGACGCCCTGGGCTGGGAGGATTCCCGTCCCTGCACCATCCTGTCCCGGTCGGGCCTGACGGAGTACGTGACGCTGCGCCTGGGATCCTGGAGCACGACCCTGTTCGGCGTGAACGCCGCGGAATTCGACCGGCTGCTCGAGGAAGTAGACGGTTACGTGGTCCTGCCCCGCGCGGGAGATACCAACAACGCGACCCAGCGATTCGCCGGACTGCTTGAAAAACGACCGGGCATCATTTACGCCGCTGGGACCACGGCGGCCTTCGACATCCAGTCCATACCCCTGCAGCACGGGCTGTTCAGCAAGATTCCGCCCGACGTGGTCATCATTCCCATGGCCTTCAGGGGCATCCATTCCATCTGGCCCAAGTGTCCGAGGCGGAACATCCGCATAAACCCGGGCCAGGTCGAAGTCGTGGTGGCGCCGCCCATGATGGGAGAGACCACGTTGTTCCCGCGGCGCCGGTCCCTCAGGCCCCAGATCGAACCGGCGGCGCTGTTCCAGGCCGTGCAACTCGTTCACCTGCTCAATCCGAATCACCGGCCCTAGCCGCCGCTGAATCCTTTCACGCACCAACCGGGCAAACCCACCATGAACCCGATAAGAACGTTCAAACGCCTCCTGCTGGCCTGCGGACTGGCCTGCGGGCTGGCCTGGCCGGGCGCGGACGCCGTGGCATCCCGGGTCGACGTCATCAGGCTGATCGGCCCGATCGGTCCGGTCAGCGTCCAGCACGTGTCCGCCGCGATCGAACGGGCGGAAGACGACCGGTCGGAATGCCTGGTGATCCTGCTCGACACTCCCGGCGGGCTGCTCCAGTCCACCCAGATGATGATAAAGGACATGCTCGCGTCCAACGTGCCCGTCGTGGTCTACGTGTCGCCCAGCGGCGCGGGCGCCGGATCGGCGGGCGTGTTTATCACCATGAGCGCCCACGTCGCCGCCATGGCCCCGGGCACGAGCATCGGCGCGGCCAGCCCCGTGGGCATCGGCGGCGCGGTCGCGGACTCGACCATGCAGGAGAAGGTCGAGAACTTCTCCGTGAGTTATATCCGGTCCATCGCCGAGAAGCACGGCCGTAACGCGGACTGGGCGGAACAGGCGGTGCGGAAGGCCGAGGCCCTGACCGACCGGGAAGCCGTGGAGCAGAACGTCGTGGACCTCAGCGTCGCCACGCTGGACTCGCTGCTCATGCGGATCGACGGCACCGTGGTCGAAGTCCGCGAAGGCAGCCGGGTATTGCGCACGAAGGACGCCGAGGTGAGCATACGTGAAATGAGCTGGCATCACCGGGTACTGAACGTGCTCTCCAATCCCAATATTGCCTATCTCCTGATGATGCTCGGGTTCTACGGGCTCATCTACGAGTTCATCAATCCCGGGGCCATCTTCCCCGGTGTCGTGGGCGGCATGTGCATTGTCATCGGGCTTTTCGCCCTGCAGACGCTGCCCATCAACTACGCGGGGCTTCTGCTGCTCCTGCTTGGATTGGGATTGTTCGTCTCCGAACTGTTCGTGGCCAGCGGGGGCCTGCTGACTCTCGGCGGCGCCGTTTCGTTCACGATCGGTTCGATGATGCTCATCGATTCGCCCGATCCCTATCTCCGCATTTCCCTGTATGCCATCATTCCGGCCGTGCTCGCGACCGCGGCCTTCACGCTCTTCGCGTTGGGCTATGCGCTGAAGGCCCAGAAGCGGCGCACGACCACGGGCAGCCAGGGACTGATCGGCGAGACGGGCCGCGCGCACACGGCCGTGGACAGCCGGAACGGCAAAGTATTCGTCCACGGCGAATACTGGTTCGCCACGAGCGAAACGCCTGTCGAGCCCGATACGCCGGTTCGGGTGGTGGAGGTCAATGGTCTGCGACTCAAGGTGGAAAGCCTGGAATCAGGAGCGGACGTAACGTAATAAGGGGAGGACGCCCATGTTCTTTGACGGATTTCAGCTGTCGACGATCGTCATCATCCTGATCGTCATCATTCTCTTCACCAACGCGGTCAAGATACTCCGCGAATACGAGCGGGGTGTGATATTCCGGCTGGGCCGGCTTTCCAAGGCCCTCATCGGGAAGAACGGACCGGGTATCATTATCCTGATCCCTGGTATCGATAAAATGGAAAAGGTCAGCCTGCGCACCGTGACCAAGGACGTGCCGGCCCAGGACGTGATTACCCGGGACAACGTGTCCATCAAGGTCAACGCGGTGATCTACTTCCGGGTCCTCGATCCCGAACGGGCGATCACCGAGGTGGAGGATTTCCTGCAGGCGACCCACCAGCTAGCCCAGACCTCGTTGCGGAGCGTACTCGGGCAGGTGGAACTGGACGACCTGCTGTCCAACCGGGACAAGATCAACGAGGACCTGCAGATCCTGCTGGACCAGCAGACCGAACCCTGGGGCATCAAGGTGTCCATGGTCGTCATCAAGAACGTCGACCTGCCCATCGAGATGCAGCGGGCCATGGCCAAGCAGGCGGAAGCGGAGCGGGAACGCCGGGCCAAGGTCATCAACGCCCTGGGAGAGCAGCAGGCCGCAGAGAAACTCTCCGAGGCCGCCCACGTCATGGGCACCCATCCCGTCGCCGTGCAGTTGCGATACCTCCAGACCCTTTCGGTCGTGGCGGCGGAGAACAACTCCACCACGCTGTTCCCCGTCCCCATCGACCTTTTCAAGCCTTTCGTGGACGCGATGAAACCGGCGGTCACGGGCGGTCCGGCGAATCCGGGTTCCGGCGCGGCGGAGACGAATCCCGGCGCGGCGGAGCGTCAGGACGAGGAGGCTTCATAACTTACGAGATCGCCTGATCGGATTCCGACTAAATCGGTCAACACGCAATGTTTCCAATGACCCGCAGAAAGGACGATGCGATGACCGATTTACAGGGAGTAACACCGATCAGGGACTGGCCGGAAGACGAGAAGCCCAGGGAGCGCCTGCTCAAATACGGCATACACACGCTGTCGGACACGGAATTGATCGCGCTGCTGCTGCGCACGGGAAACGGCGCGGGCGGCAGGGACGTCATTGAGATCTCACGGGAACTCCTGCAGCACTTCGGCGGCCTGCGCCACCTCGCCACCCGGGAACTGAGCGAGTTGTGCCAGGTTTCGGGCGTGGGACCCGTCAAGGCCGCCCAGATCGCCTCCGCCATCGAAATCGGCCGTCGGCTCGAAGCCCAGGACATGGATAAGAAGTCCTTCATTTCGAGCACGGACGTGGCGCGCTACTTCATGCCGCGGCTTAGGGACCTGCGCAAGGAAATCTTCATGGTCCTGATGCTCGACGCGCGCAACTGCCTGATCCGCGGCGTGACCGTATCGGTGGGTAGCCTTACGGCGAGCATCGTCCATCCCCGCGAAGTGTTCAAACCCGCCATCCTCGATTCGGCCGCCTCGGTGATTTTCGTGCACAACCATCCCAGCGGCGACCCCACGCCGAGCCAGGACGACCTCAAGATCACGGCCCAGCTCGTCGACGCGGGCCAGATGATCGACATCAAGGTGCTTGATCACATCATCATCGGCCGAAAGTCCTTTACCAGCCTGGCCGGCAAGGGTTTAATTTAGCGGTTGGCCTGGTCGGCCTGGCCCGCCTGGCTATTCAGGCACAGGTGTGCCCGGCACCCGGAGGATGGCGTGGAATCATCAGAAAACGACCGCATCAGGATCGGCTTCGTGGGTGCGGGATTCATGGGACAACTGGTCCACCTGCCAAATTTCACGGAGATGGCCGGTTGCGAGGTGGTCGCCCTGGCCGACCGCAGGCCCCGGCTCGCGCGGTTGGTGGCAGACCGTTTCGGGGTCGCAAGGACCTGCGACTCCCACGAGGAGCTTTGCGCCGACCCCGCGATAGACGCCATCGTGCAGATTACCTCCGACGACGCCCACGCACCCGTTTCCATCGACGCGTTGAACGCGGGCAAGCACGTCTACCTCGAGAAGCCCATGGCGACCAACCTGTCCGATGCCCGCCGCATGGTCGAGGCCGCCCAGCGCAACGAACGCCAGCTAATGGTCGGGTACATGAAACGGTTCGATACCGGAGTCGAACTGGCCCGCTCGATCATCGAAGAACTGACCTCATCCGGCGAACTCGGGGCGATCACCCACGCGAGAGGCCATTGCTTTGCCGGAGACTGGGTCTGCAACGCCGGGACGCCGATCCGAACGGACGAGACCTACCCGGAAATCGAACCCCGGCCTCCGGCGTGGCTGGCGCAGGAACGCGTCCGTGAGATCTACAGTTTAAACAACCTGTATTGCCACAACATCAATCTGATGCGCCACCTGCTGGGCGAGGTCCGGGCACTGAAATACGCGGCCCTCGACAGTCTGACCAAATTGATGATCTTCGCCATGGACGGCTTCGACGCGGTGCTGGAACTGGGACGGCTGTCGGCGAATTTCTGGGACGAGGGCGTCAAGGTGTATTTCGAAGACGGATGGGTGGAGGTCCTAACGCCGCCCCCGCTGCTCAGGAACGTGCCGGCCCGGGTCTCCGTCTACCGGGCGGGCGACATACAGGAGCACGCCCAGCCGCAGGCGCCGAGAGACTGGGCGTTTCGCCGGGCGAACGCCCACTTCCTGGACTGTATACGGTCCGGCGATCCGGTCCGTTCCACCGGTGCGGACTCCATCCGCGACCAGGAACTGCTGGAAGAAGCCTTCAGGCGGTTTTAGAAAGGAGCACATGCCCAAAATGATGGAACCATCCGAAATCAAGAACGCGCTGGAAGCGTGCCGGAGCCAGTTGTCCTATCTCTGGAGGGGCCTTTGACATAGAGAACCGGCAGGCGGAGACGGCCCGGCTCGAAGGCGTCACGGGCGAACCGGACTTCTGGAACAACCAGGCCAGGGCCCAGGCGATCAGCCGGCAGATCAGCGATCACAAGAAGATCATCGATGGCTGGAACGAGATGGGCAGCCAGGCCGAGGACCTGGAGACCCTGTTTGAAATGGCCGTAGAAGAAGACGACCGGGACGCTTTCGACGAGATAGAAGAAGGGGTCCGGTCGCTGCAGGGCCTCCTTGAGGCGGCGACGCTGCAGAGCATGCTGTCGGCCCCCGACGACACGAAGAACGCCATCGTTTCCATTCACCCGGGGGCGGGCGGTACCGAGTCCCAGGACTGGGCGGAAATGCTCATGCGCATGTACCTGCGCTGGATGGAATCACGGGACTACGCCTTCGACACCCTGGACCTGCAGCCGGGTGAGGAAGCCGGCATCAAGAGCGTATCCATCGAAGTCACGGGCGAATACGCCTACGGGTACCTCAAGGCGGAAGCCGGGGTCCACCGCCTCGTGCGCATCTCCCCCTTCGATTCGAACCACCGGCGGCACACCTCCTTCGCCTCGGTTTCCGTGCTACCTGAAATCGACGATCCGGGCGATATCGATTTAAACGAGACGGACCTGGAGATCGACGTCTACCGGGCGAGCGGCGCCGGAGGCCAGCACGTGAACAAGACCTCTTCGGCCGTGCGCATCACCCACCGGCCTTCCGGCATCGTCGTGCAGTGCCAGTCGGAGCGGTCCCAGCACCGCAACCGGGAAAGCGCCATGAAAGTGCTCATGTCCCGCCTCTACCAGCAGCGGCAGGATGAGATCCGGGAGAAAAGGGAACGTCTCGAAGGCGACAAGAAGGACATCGCGTGGGGCAGCCAGATCCGTTCCTACGTTTTCCACCCCTACACCATGGTCAAGGACCACCGGACCGGAACGGAAGTCGGCAATATCCAGTCCGTGATGAACGGCGGGATCGATGCCTTCATCGAGGCCTACCTCCGCAGTGGAGACTCCGCGAAAAGCGACTGAAACCGCCCCCGCACGCATGCCGCACGCGCCCATCCCGCACGTCCCGCCGCACATCCGCCGCGCGCCCCCGCACGCATGCCGCACGGACCCCCGCCGCACGGTGTTCCGATAGTCCTTTTTCGTTGACAGGACGGCCTGTCGCGCCTATATTCCGGTGCCCGTCCGGCAGGCCGGTCGGCGCATCGATCAATCCGCAGCGCGCCTCTACCGGGGTCCGCCACCAACCATGAAGTCCTTCGGAGCAAACGGGTGAACCGCCCGATCGAATTCAACCGTCAACGGTACAGCAAACTCGAAGAGATCCGCGCGCGCGGCATCGATCCGTACCCCGTCCGATACGACGTAACCCATCCCGCCCAGTCCATTCTCGATCAGGCGGAATCACTGATCGAATCCGCCGAGCCCGTCGCGGTAGCGGGCCGGATTACGTCCAAGCGGGGCCATGGCAAGTCCGGATTCGCCCACCTGCTCGACCGTACCGGCCGGATCCAGATCTACGTCCGGCTCGATCGCGTCGGACCGGAAGCCTACGAGGTCTACGACCAGTTGATCGAGGTCGGGGACTACCTGGGCGTGAAAGGCGCCGTCTTCACCACCCGGACCGGTGAAACCACCGTCATGGCGGACGAACTGACGCTGCTGTCCAAGTCGTTGCGCGCTTTGCCCGAGAAGTGGCACGGCCTCCGGGATATCGAGACCCGGTACCGGCAGCGCTACGTCGACCTGATCATCAATCCCGGGGTCAAGGAGGTCTTCCTCAAGCGCTCGCGGCTCATCCGGTCCATCCAGCGGTTCATGGACGGCGAGGGCTTCATCGAAGTCGAAACACCGATCCTTCAGCCCCTTTACGGCGGCGCGCTGGCACGTCCATTCAAGACCCATCACCAGGCGCTCGATATGGCGCTGTACATGCGCATCGCCGATGAACTCTACCTCAAGCGGCTGATCGTCGGCGGCATGGAGCGCGTGTATGAAATCGGGCACGACTTCCGGAACGAAGGGATCGACCGCACGCACAATCCCGAGTTCACGATGCTGGAGTTCTATATCGCTTACGTTGATTACCAGTACATCATGGACCTGGTAGAGCGCCTCTTCGTCGCGGTCTTCGAGGAGGTAAACGGCACGCTGGAGCACACCTACCAGGACCAGCCTATCGATCTGACCCCGCCCTGGCCGAGAATTCCCATGCTCGACGCTATCCGCGAATACAGCGGTATCGACGTCGCCGGCCTTTCAACCGAAGAGCTCGCCACGGTCTGCGGCGAACGGGGACTGGATGTGGACGCCGAGCTGGGCCGGGGCCGGATGATCGACGGACTCTTCGAGCATTTCGTGCAGGACCGCCTCGTGAATCCGACCTTCATCACGGACTATCCCGTGGAGATCTCCCCCCTGGCCAAGCGCCGCCGGGACGATCCCGATCTTACCGAGCGGTTCGAACTCTTCATCTGCGGAAGCGAGTTCGCGAACGCCTTCACCGAGTTGAACGACCCGGTGGACCAGCGCCGCCGGTTCGAGGAGCAGGTGGAAATGCAGCGGAAGGGCGACGGGGAAGCCCACGCCATGGACGAAGACTTCCTGCGCGCCATGGAATACGGCATGCCGCCCACCGGGGGATGCGGCATCGGCATCGATCGGCTTGCCATGCTGGTTACCGACTCGGCCAACATCAAGGACGTGCTCCTCTTTCCCCACCTCCGCAGGGAATCCTTCGAAGACGAACCGGGCGCACAGGATGCCGAATAGTGCTGCGTAAACGATGGTCATACGAATGGTTCATCGCTCTGAGATACCTGCGCTCCAAGCGGCAGAACCGGTTCGTTTCCCTCATCACCTACATATCCGTGGGCGGCGTCCTGGTGGGCGTTGCCGCCCTCGTCATCGTCCTCTCACTGTTCAACGGCTTTGAAAGCGAAGTACGGGAACGGATCATCGGGGAGCGCGCGCATATCAATGTGTATTCGCTGCTCGGCGATGGTTCGATTTCCGAATACGATCCGTTGATCGACGTCATCCTGTCGGTGGACGAGGTGGTCTCGGCCGCGCCATACGTGCTGGAGAAGGCCGTCTGCGCACCAGTGCCTACGACGCGAAATGCGGCGGCGGGCGTCATCGTGCACGGGCTGGACATCACATCGGGCCGCCTGGCCACGAACCTCGAGGAAAACATCGCCTTCGGCACCCTGGACCTGACGGCCGCGCCCGATCCGGCCAATCCGGCCGGGAGACCGCTGCCCGGGATCGTCCTGGGCCGGGGCCTGGCGGATCAGCTGGGGATCGTCGTCGGTGAGAGGGTGGCTCTGGGCAACATCCAGGGTTTCTCCCTGACCTCGGCGCTCACGCCTTACATCCGGCCGTACAGGGTCACGGGCATTTCGGAAACCGGGTTCTACGAGTACGACGCCTCCTCCGCCTATGTCTCCCTGGACGAGTCCCAGAAACTGTTCAAACTCGGAAGCGATATCAACGGCATCGCCGTGCGGGTTGTAGACCGGGACCAGGCGCGTCGTGTCTCCGAAGAAATCGAGGCCGCACTGAACCGCTACGTGGAGGAGACCGCCCAATCCCCTGTTGCGTCAAGCCCGTCCGTAGCGTATTTTACGGTAGACTGGATGCAGCGGCACAAGGGCCTGTTCCGGTGGATGACGCTTGAGAAATGGGGATCCTTCGCCATACTCAACCTGATCATCCTGGTGGCCGCTTTCAACATCGCCAGCACCCTGATCATGGTCGTGCTGGAGAAGACCCGGGACATCGGCATTCTGAAGTCCATGGGCGCCACCGCCGCCAGCATCACCAGGGTATTCATCATCCAGGGGTCCGTGGTCGGCGTCCTGGGTACCCTGCTCGGTTGCGTGATCGGCTACGTGCTTTGCTGGACGCAGCGGACTTTCGAGTTCATCGCGCTGCCGCCGGACATCTATCTGATCGACGCGTTGCCCGTGCGGGTCGACCCGCTGGATTTCGCCAGCGTCGCCCTGGGATCCATGCTGATTTGCGTGATGGCCGCCGTCTATCCGGCCCGGAAGGCCGCCGGCCTGGTGCCGGTCGAGGCGATCAGGCACGAATAGCGAACGCGCCGCGGGACGCGGGAGGAGGACTGGAAGCCAGGAGTATGGCCAACGAATCGCCCATAGCTGATGACCGCCGGACCGATGAAGTGCTGAGCGCGAGAAGCCTGACCAGGGACTTCCTCTCAGGCAACGGCCGGCTCGAAATCCTGAAAGGCATCGACATCGAAATCCGCCGCGGGCAGATCGTGGCGATCCACGGCGCGTCGGGCGCGGGCAAAAGCACCCTGCTGCATATCCTGGGTACGCTGGACCGGCCCACTTCCGGCCAGGTCTTCATCGGCGAAACGAACGCCTTCGACCTGCCGGACGACCGGCTGGCCGAGTTCCGCAACCGGACCGTGGGCTTCGTCTTCCAGGCCCATCACCTGCTGCCCGAGTTCTCGGCGCTGGAGAACGTGATGATGCCGTTGCTGGTGGGGAGATGCGACTGGAACACGGCCCGCGACCGGGCCGGAAGCCTGCTCGCGGAGGTGGGACTGGCGGCGCGGCTCGACCACAAGCCGGTCGCGCTGTCCGGCGGAGAACAGCAGCGGGTCGCCGTGGCCCGGGCCCTGGTGGGCCGGCCCCACATTGTGCTGGCGGACGAGCCGTCCGGCAACCTGGACCGCGGGAACGGGGAAGCGTTGCTGGACCTGATGTGGGATATGTCCCGCAGGCACGGTCAGGCCTTCGTCGTGGTTACCCATGACGAAGACCTTGGCCGGCGCGCGGACCGCGCATTCAGGCTGGAAGACGGACTATTGAACGCTGTGGCGGCCTAGGGTGGCTTCCAGGTCCAGGCTGGTGTCCGGATCCCGGGGTGACGTCCAGGATGGCGACCAGGCCCGGAACGGCGACCAGGGGTTGGATCGGTGATGAAAACGACTTCATGTACACAATGCGGCTTGTCCGCGGCGGAGTTCGGCGATTCGGGACAGTTGGGATGCGCCGCATGCTACCGTGCCTTCAAGGAGACGCTGGTCCCGCTCTTCAAGCAGATTCACGGCAATGAGTTCCATCGGGGCAAGGTCCCCGTGTCCGATCCGTCGCGGCAGAAGACGCGGCGCGAACTGATCGACCTCAGGCGGGCCCTGAAGAAGGCCGTCGGCCGTGAAGCCTACGAACAGGCGGCGGACCTGCGGGACCGCATCAAGGAACTCGAGCGCGGCTCGGACCTGCAGCAGGTGGCCCATGGATAGGCCCATGGACAACGCAATGGAAAACCTGTACACGGAACTGCTGGTCGACGTACCGCAATGGTGCGTGCCTGAAGGCGATACGGCGGACCTGGTGATCAGCAGCCGGGCACGACTTGCGCGGAACCTGACCACCCTGCCCTTCGTGCACCGTTCGATCAAGAACGAGCGGTTCCGCGTGATCGAACAGGTGGAAAACGCCGTCCAGCGCAGCGAAAACGTGGCGCGGTCGGTGTACCTGTCGCTGCTGGACACGTCGGAACTGGACCGCGGGGTGCTGGTGGAAAGACGGTTGATCAGCCCTTCCCTGGCGGACGGGACGCGGCCAGCGGGCGTGTTCATTGGCCCCGGAGAAACCTTCAGCCTCATGGTGAACGAGGAAGACCACCTGCGCCTGCAGACCATCAAGGGCGGCCTGCAGGTGCGCGCCGCCTGGCAGGAAGCGGACAAAATCGATACCGAACTGAGCAAAACACTTGATTTTGCCTTCTCGGATGAGTTTGGTTATTTAACGTCCTGTCCCAGCAACACGGGCACCGGAATGCGGCTGTCGGTGTTAATGCACCTGCCGGGTCTGACCCTGGCGGACCAGATGGCTTCCCTGGGATGCGCCATGGAGGAGATCGGGTTCACGGTGCGGGGACTGCACGGCGAAGGCACCGGGCGATCGGGCAACATGTACCAGGTGTCCAACCAGTGCACCCTGGGACACGCCGAGGAGGAGATCGTAGATCGGCTCGACCGCGTCACGCGCCGGTTGGCCGCCTTCGAGGAACGGGCCTGCGACGCCCTGGCAAGCAGGGCGAAACGCCAGACGGTAGACAGGGTGGCCCGGGCGTACGGCCTGCTTATGCATGCCCGGCTGCTCGGCGAGATGGAAGCGCTGGATGCCCTGTCCATGCTCAGGATGGGCGCGTATATGCGGATCTGCAAGGGCATGGAGACCAGTGCGTTCAACCAGTTGATGATCGCGATACAGCCCGCGCACATCCGGATGGCCTCGGGCCGGGAAATGACGGCGGAGGAACAGGATGAGCGACGCGCGGAGCTGGTCAGGGAACACCTGAGGTACTGACAAAGACGGCGAACACACTCCGGCCGGGGGTTCCGACTCCGGACCATGAAGGGAGGGATGCTCAAGATGCCCCAGGGAAACAACAACAAGTTTACGGAACGGTTCAAAAGGGTGATGCACATCGCCCGGGAAGAAGCCGCTCGACTGCAGCATGACTACATCGCCACGGAGCACCTGCTGCTGGCCTTCATCCGGGATGGGGAAGGGACCGCGGCGGCCATGCTGCGCAACATGGGCATCGATCTCGAAGACCTCCGGCAGTCCATCGAGGAGGCTACGGTATCCCAGTCGAGCGCGCTCACGATCGGCCAGGTTCCCTTTACGCCGAGGGCGAAACAGGCCCTGGAGATCGCCGCGCACGAAGCCAACAACATGAAGTCGAAATACGTGGGGACCGAACACCTGCTGCTCGCGCTGGTCCGGGACAAGCAGGGGATCGCCTCCCAGATCCTCTCGACCTACGACGTGACGTTCGAGAAGATCAAGGAAGAGATTCAGAACATCCAGAGCGACCGTTCGGTGACCAAGAAGGACGCCCAGCGCAGCCGGACGCCCTTTCTGGATCATTTCGGTCGCGACCTCACCGAAATGGCGCGCGGCGGCAAACTCGATCCGGTCATCGGCCGCGACAAGGAAATCGAACGGGTCACCCAGGTCCTCAGCCGGCGGAAGAAGAACAACCCGGCGCTGATCGGCGAGCCCGGCGTGGGCAAGACCGCCATCGCCGAAGGGCTTGCGCAGCGCATCGTGCAGCGCAGCGTCCCCCAGATCCTGGAGAACAAGCGCGTCGTGACGCTGGACATGGCCTCGATCGTGGCCGGGACCAAGTACCGGGGACAGTTCGAGGACCGGCTGAAATCCATCATGGCCGAGATCACCAAGTCGGACGAGGTAATCATCTTCATCGACGAGCTCCATTCGATCGTCGGGGCGGGCGGCGCCGAGGGCAGTCTCGACGCGTCCAACATCTTCAAGCCGGCTCTCGCCCGGGGCGAACTGCAGTGCATCGGCGCCACGACGCTTGACGAGTACCGCAAGCACATCGAAAAGGACGGCGCGCTCGAACGCCGGTTCCAGAAGGTGATCGTGGACCAGCCGAGCATCGAGGAAACCATCGACATGCTCAAAGGGCTGCGCAGCCGGTTCGAGGAATACCATCACGTCAAGTATACGGACGACGCCCTCGAGTTCGCCGTTAAACAGTCCGACCGGTACATCAAGGACCGCTTCCTCCCGGACAAGGCCATCGACATCATCGACGAGGCCGGGTCCAAGGCGCAGCTGTCCAAGATGACGGTCCCCGAGGAGATCCGGGAGATCGAGGAACAGCTCCAGGCCATTCAGGAAAAGAAGGTGGAGGCCGCCCAGCAGCAGGAGTTCGAACGCGCAGCCGCGCTGCGGGACCGACAGGAGGAGCTGCAGCGCGAGTACGACGAGGCGTTCATGGCCTGGCGCGAACGGGTGTCCGACCAGGTGGTGACCGTCTCCGAGAACGACATGGCGCAGATCATCTCGAGCATGACGGGCATACCCATGTTCCGGCTCGAGGAACAGGAATCGAGGAGCCTGCTGCGCATGGAGGACGAGCTGAAGAAACGGATCATCGGCCAGGACATGGCCATCCAGGTGCTGAGCAAGGCCATCCGGCGTTCGCGCTCCGGGCTGAAGAACCCCAACCGGCCCATCGGATCGTTTCTCTTCCTCGGACCCACCGGTGTGGGCAAGACGGAACTGGCCAAGATCCTGGCCTCCTTCCTCTTCCAGGACAGCGACGCCCTGATCTTCATCGACATGTCCGAATACATGGAGAAGTTCAACGTGTCCCGTCTGATCGGCGCTCCGCCGGGCTACGTGGGATTCAACGAAGGCGGGCACCTGTCGGAGAAGGTACGGCGCAAACCCTATTCCGTCATTCTGCTGGACGAGGTGGAGAAGGCCCATCCGGACGTATTCAATATCCTCCTGCAGATACTGGACGAGGGCACGCTGACCGACAGTAACGGCCGCCGGGTGGACTTCCGCAACACGATTATTATCATGACTTCCAATCTCGGCACCCGGGACATCAACAAGGCCGGAGGCCTGGGCTTCCAGCAGGACGCCAAAGTCGACTACGAAAAGATGGAGGCCACCGTCAAGGAAGAGGTGAAGAAACTGTTCAATCCGGAGTTTCTGAACCGGCTCGACGAGTCGGTGGTCTTCCGCCAGTTGAACCCGTCCGACATCTCCCGGATCATCGATCTGCAGCTCAAGGAAATCAACGAAAGGATGAGCGAAAGGGGCATCCGCATTTCATTGACGCAGAGTGCGCGGGAACTGTTGTCCGACAAGGGATATGACCCGGTCTACAACGCCCGGTTCATGAACCAGACCATCCAGCGCATGCTCGAGGATCCGCTTGCGGAAGAGCTGCTGAAGGGCACGTTCGGCGACGGCGATGAAATCAGGGTCGGCAAGAAGGGCGAAAACCTGACGTTCTACAAGGCCGAGACCGCTGATTCCGGCAAAGCGCCCGTCCTCACCGAGTCGGAAGCTTGAAAGCGCGGATCCGCGGGCCGAGTCCTTCCGAGTATGTCCGGTTGAAACCCTCGGACGGGAACCCGTGATGCGGGATGCGCGTAGAATCGACAGCCGGTTCGCTTGCGCCGTGTTCGCTTGCGCCGTTGTCATGTCGATAGCCGGCTTCTGCCGATCGATTACCCGCATGGACGGGAAAGTTGCCTTAGTGTCTTCAAAGTCATCCATGTATTTCAAACCCTTCCTTGTACTGATCCTTACGGGCGGGATTCTTGCCTCCGCATCCGTGAGTCCCCAGAAAGTCTTCGGACAACAGCAGCAGTCTTTGATTGCCGACGTGCGTATCGAGGGGCACGCCAACGTGGATGAACCCCTCATTCGGTCGATGACCGCGCTGAAAGCGGGTAATCCCTACAATCCCCGAGACGGCGCCACTACGATCAAGCAACTGTACCGGCTGGGACTGTTCGAGGACATACGCATCTACGTAAGTGGAGGCGCGACGGGTCTGATCGTGACCGTAAACGTCAAGGAATACCCGTTGCTGGACCGCCTGGAGTTCGAGGGCAACGATAAGATCAAAGACGACGAACTCGAATGCATTTCGGGTATTTTCCAGGGCCAGGC
>VXWP01000028.1:30772-57011 GCA_009835325.1 Gemmatimonadota bacterium
ACCGGCGCATATTACGAAAAGGGGTACCTGCTCGCCACGCTGAATGAACGCGTCCTCGTGGAAAGAAACAACGCGATCATGCGGATCGAAATCGATGAAGGCGAGAAGGTGGGGCTGGGCGAGATCTTTATCGAAAACAACGTGTCCGTACCGGAAAAGGAGTTGCAGAAGGCCTTTCGAAAGAAAGCGGAAACGGAAGAAGAACATTTCTGGAAAGAGGGCGACCTGCGCCGGGAACGCCTGCTGGACCAGTTCGAGAAACTCGTCCAGGAATACCGCAAGCACGGTTTCCGGGACGCGGAAGTCGTGAGCGACACGCTCTGGTTCAGCGAGGACAGGAAGCGGATGTACATCAAGGTCGATGTCAACGAGGGAAGGCGGTATTACCTCGGGGACGTCGCCTTCGAGGGGAACACGAAGTTCACCGGCGATCAACTGTCCAGTCTCATCAAGATCGACGCGGGCCAACCCTTCAACGAAGAGGAATACCAGGAAAGCGTGTCGACCATCTACGAAGCGTATGGCGAACTGGGTTATCTGTACGCCACGCCCATCGCCCGGGAATCGGCGGCCAACGACTCCACCATCGATCTGCACTTCGCGGTCAACGAAGGGGAACCCGCGAAGGTACACCGGATCAACATCGTCGGCAATACCAAGACGAAGGACAAGGTCATACGGCGCGAGTTGCTGATCAAGCCGGGACAGTTCTTTCGCCGATCGGTGCTGATGAGAAGCCAGCGGGACGTTTTCCAGTTGAATTACTTCCAGGACGTGCAGCCCGGCCTGCAACCCCGTCCCAACGGAGACGTGGACATCACCTTCACCGTCCTGGAAAAACCGACGGGCACGGCGAATGCCGGCGCCGGTTACAGCGGGCTCGACGGGCTCGTGGGTACAATATCCATGATCATCCCGAATTTCCTGGGCAACGGACAGAACGTGAATTTCAACTGGGAATTCGGCGCCCGGCGCAATTCCATTTCCACGAGTTTCGTCGAACCCTGGCTCTTCGATACGCCCACCAGCGCCGG
Source organism: Gemmatimonadota bacterium (assembly GCA_009835325.1). Taxonomy (NCBI): domain Bacteria; kingdom Pseudomonadati; phylum Gemmatimonadota; species Gemmatimonadota bacterium. The sequence goes on from VXWP01000028.1 coordinate 31,807, forward strand.
TATCGACATCTACCGTACGAACCGGCGATGGTACAGGGAATTCAATGTCATTCAGAAGGGCTTCGGGCTGTCCCTGGGACGGCGCTTTCGCGGCACGTACTGGCGCATCAACGGGGCCTATCGGTTTTACGACCAGAGTTATTCCGGTTTCGGCGAGCGATACTACGCGGCTGCGCTGGAAGATACCACCCTGGCGGATACGCAGATCTCGGCCATTAACGAGAATATCCGCCGAAGAGAATCCTACGAATCCAACAGCGGCCTGACCAGCCAGGTCTCCTTCTCCGTTACGCGCGACAGCCGCGATTTCCCTCAGTTCGCCACGCGCGGCATGCGCCATACGTACCGCAGCGCCGTAGCCGGCGTCGGGGGTGACGTGAAGTTCCTCAAGCAGACCCTGGAATCCGATTTCTATGTTCCCCTGTTCAAGGGCACGTCCCTTTCCCTCAGGGGAAGGTATTCCCTGGCCGCAAACCCCTTCAACGACCGGGAGGTCCCGTTTTTCGAACGGTTTTTTCCGGGAGGGGTCAGTTTCGACGGCTTGATCCGGGGGTACGGCAACAACTCCGTCGGGCCCTACACCGATCTCGGTGACGGGACCAGCAGCCGGGACGGGGGCCGGGCGATGAGCATCATCACCCTGGAGTACCAGGTCCCGATTATCGACCAGCTCAGTTCTCAGCAGCCGGTCTACGCCGTGGCGTTTGTCGAGGCCGGCAACGCCTGGGCGAAGCTCGAGGACGCCACGCCGCTGCCGGGCAACATGAAAAAATCAGTGGGCGCCGGCATCCGGGTGATCATGCCCCTGGTGGGGCTGTTGGGCTTCGACGTCGGGTACGGATTCGACCAGCCCTCGGATCCGATCCAGGCCCTCCAGAAAAAGCGAAGCGGCTGGCATACGCACTTTCAACTCGGCCAGATGTTCTGACAAGCTGGTCCAGGTTTCCGGAGCGATCCGGCATTCGAGGAGGAAATCAATGCTTTCAGGAAGAAGGATGATTCGTATTACGGCCGTGCTGGCCGTGCTGGCCGCCGTCATGTTGCAGCCGGTTGTGGCCCAGGGGCAGGAACTCAAGATCGGCTATCTCGACATGGAGCGCCTGCGCCAGTCGTACCAGGGATTCAGGGACGCAGAGGAAGCCTTCAAGAAGATAGCGACGGAAGTGCAGGAACAGGTACGGAACCGTCAGCAGGAAGTCGAAATGCTGCAGCAGCAGTACGAAGCCAGGAAGACCATGTTGACCGCGGCCAGGCGGCAGCAGGACGAGCAGAATATCATGCAGAAGGAACAGGAGCTCGTGCAGTTCGCCCAGTCTCAGCAAATGGAGCTGGCCCAACAGGAAGTGGAATTGACCAGGCCGCTGCAGGAATCCATTTTCAACGTGGTGCAGACCCTGGCCAAGGCGGAGAACTACACCTATATCTTCGATGCCGGATCGCTCATATACGTGGATCCCTTGAGAGCGCAGGACCTCACGGGGCAGGTCCTGGAGGAACTGCAGAAGGAAGCCAACTAGCCACCCATGCGACAGAAGCTGGCAGATATCGCGACGCAGGTACAGGGCGAACTCGTCGGTGACGGTTCGTGCATCATCGAGAGCGTAGCGCCGCTGGACGAGGCCGGCAAGGGTTCGATCTCCGTCCTGATCAACGCCCGGCATAGCCGGCGCCTGGAGTCTACGGAGGCAGCGGCGGTCATCGTCTCCCGGGAAATAGATCACGCTCCGGTCCCCATCATCCGCGTGGCTTCTCCCGAACTCGCCCTCGTCACCCTGTTGACGACCTATTTCTCCGGACACCGTCCCGCCGATAGCGGGATCCATCCGACGGCCAGGATAGATCCTGCCGCGGAAGTGGATGAAGAGGCGGCCATCGGTCCCCATGTGTCGATCGGCCCGCACACCAAGGTGGGGCGAAGCGCCTGCATCGGCGCGAACGTGGCGATCGGCGCCCATTGCCGGGTCGGCGCCGGCACGTGGATCTTTGCCAACGCGACGCTCTACGATCGTGTTTCCCTGGGAGAAGGCGTGATCGTGCACGGTGGCGTCGTGATCGGCAGCGATGGCTTCGGGTATTTCCAGAGCAGCGGAGGGGCCAGGAAGATACCGCAGGTCGGCGGCGTGGAGATCGGCGACGACGTGGAGATCGGCGCAAATTCGACGATCGATCGCGCAACCATGGGCATGACCCGTATCGGCCGCGGCACGAAGATCGACAACCTGGTACAGATCGGCCATAACGTCGTAATCGGCGATCACGTCACCATATGCGCCCAGGTGGGCATCGCGGGGAGCACGGTGGTTGAATCGGGGACCCTCATCGGCGGGCAGGCCGGACTCTCCGATCACATCCACGTCGGCGCCGGTTCCAGGATCGGCGGGCAGGCGGGCGTGACCAAGTCCATTCCCGCCGGATCGACTGTTTCGGGATATCCCGCCCGTCCGCACAACCAGGCCAGGAGAATCGAGGCGGCCATCAAGCGCCTGCCGGATCTGTTGCACCAGGTCCAGACCCTGGAGGCGCGGATCAAGACGCTTGAAAGCGGCGAGCAGGATGGGCCATCCATCGAAGGAAGAGAGTAGCGGCACATGTTCAAACGCCAGCGTACCATCAAATCCCCGGCGTCCATCAAGGGCATCGGCCTGCATACCGGAGGACGTGCGACGATTACGTTCAAGCCCGGTACCGTGAACGACGGGATCCGGTTCGTGCGCGTCGACCATCCCGACAGGCTGGAAATCCCGGCGGACATAGACTACGTGATCGATACGACCCGGGGGACGAACCTGGCGCGGGACGGCGTACGGATCCACACCGTGGAGCACGTCCTGGCCGCCGTTGCCGGCCTGGGCCTGGACAATATCCGGATCGAACTGGACGGGGACGAGCCGCCGATCTGCGACGGCAGCGCCATTCCCTTCGTGAACGCGTTGATTGAAGCGGGCATCGTCGAACAGGACGCCCCCAGGGAATACCTGGAACTGGACAACCCCGTGCTGTATTCGGAGCGGGAGAACGGCCTGCTTAAGGAACTCGTCGTCATGCCTTCCGACGATTTCCATCTCACCTACATGGTGGACTATCAGAAATCCAACCTGGCCAGCCAGCACACCGTGCTCTATTCCCTGGAAGACGAGTTCGTCACCGAGTTCGCACCGGCGCGGACGTGGACCTTCCTGAGTGACGTGAAGGCCCTGCGCGAAAGGGGACTGATCAAGGGAGGCAGCCTGGAAAGCGCGGTGGTCATCGCGGACATGGACCTGACCGACGAGGAACTGGACGAGTTGAAGGATCTGTTCGGCGTGGAGGACAGGGTGGTGATCGGTGAGAACGGAATCGTGGGCACCCAGCCGCTGCGGTTCGACAACGAACCCTGCCGGCACAAGGCCCTCGACCTGATCGGCGACCTGGCCCTGCTCGGAGCGCCGCTCAGGGCGCAGGTGTTCGGCGCGCGGTCCTCCCATGCCGCCAACGTGGAACTCGTGCGAAGGATCCGCGGCGCGTGCGTGAAGAAGAAGCCGGAATCCGGGAATGCCGATCCGTCTTCGCCTGCCCCGCCTACGCCTGCTCCGCCTGCATCTGAACCCGAATCGGTCTTGGACATCGAGGACATCCTGCGCATTCTCCCCCACCGGTATCCCTTTCTGCTCATCGACCGGGTGATTCACATGGAACCTGGGAAACGGGTGACCGCGCTGAAGAACGTGACCATCAACGAGCCTTTCTTCGCGGGCCATTTCCCCGGCCATCCCGTCATGCCGGGCGTCTTGATCGTCGAGGCCATGGCGCAGGCGGGCGGCCTGCTGCTGCTCAACACGATCGATGAGCCGAAAAGCAAAATGGCGTATTTCATGGGCATCGACCATGCCCGATTCCGGAGACTGGTAAAACCCGGCGACCAGATCCGCTTCGAGTTGGAGACGGTCCGGATGCGCATGCACGCCTGCAAGATGGAAGGCAAGGCTTACGTAAACGATGAACTGGTCGCCGAAGCCACCCTCATGGCCATGATCACAGACCGTGCGGGCCAGGCCGACCAGGCGGACCGGGCGGACCGGGAGGCCCAACAGTGACGGACATTACCGCCGAAGTCCAGATACATCCCACGGCCATCGTGCATCCAGACGCGGAGCTGGGCGCTGGATGCAGCATCGGTCCGTACACGATCGTGGAACCCAACGTGACCATCGGGGCCGGTACCCAGATTGCATCCAGCGCGATGATCGGTGCCCATACCCGAATCGGCGCCGAATGCAAGGTCTATCACGGGGCCGTCGTGGGATCAATCCCCCAGGATCAGAAATTTATCGGCGAGCAGTCTATCCTGGAGATCGGAGACCGGACTTCCATCCGGGAGTTCACCACGCTGAATCGCGGGACGAGCGCACTCGGAAAAACGGTGATCGGAAGCGATACCCTGGTCATGGCCTACGTGCACGTCGCCCACGACTGCGTGATCGGCAACCGGGTGATCCTCGCCAACGGCACGCAGCTGGGCGGCCACGTGGAAATAGAGGATTTCGCCATCACCGGTGGGCTCGTCGCCGTCCACCAGTTCGTCCGGATCGGCCGCAACGCCTTCATCAGCGGGGGCGGCATGGTGACCAAGGACATCTGTCCGTACTTCAAGTATGGCCACGATCCGCTCAAGCCCGTTTCACTCAACACCATCGGCCTGAAGCGCTGCGGGTTCTCCGACGAATCCATCCGTACGCTCAAGCAGGTCTATCGCCTGCTCCACCGCTCCTCACTCAATATCTCCCAGGCGGTGAAAGCGGTGACGGCGGAAGTGGAACATACCGACGAAGTCAGGTACCTGCTCGCGTTTATAGAGGAAAGCGCCCGGCGGAGCAAGCGATACGGCCGCGGCCTGACTTCCTGATCACGTTTGGAACCAGCAGCACTACCGCGGACTCCTCACCGCTCACCCTTCCCGTAATCCACAGAAAGGACTTGTATCATGTCGGCTGTCTCAACAGTGGGACGCCCCGTGCCGGCCGGGCGTACCGTGCGGATCGCCACGCCCATGCCGCCCCCGTCGTGGGCCTTGCTGGAACTGAACCTGATTAAACAGCAGGAAGAAGCCGTGGAAGCGTTTTACAATCAATACTTCGATGAACGCGGGTACCTGCTGTGCGTGCCCCGCTGGGGCGGCGACGACGGTCCGGACGACGCGGCGGAGAACTTTGCGAACTGGCCGGAACTCTACGCGATCGGCGCTTCGGAGCGGGTATATGACCTGTACAAGAAGGCGTGGGACGGCCACCTGCTGCAGTACACGGAAGCGAAGACCACCGAGGTCGAATTCGCCCGGGACGGCATGTATTTCAAGGAGTTCCCGACGATGTTCGACTGGATGCACAACGGGGAGGGATTCACGGCCTTCTTCCTCGAAGGACTGTGTGACCCCCGCGACAAGAAGTTCGTGGACCGCACCCGGCGATTCTGCGGCTTCTACATGGGCGACGATCCCATCGCCGACAACTGGATCCCCGAGCACCGCGTGATCAAGAGCATGTTCAACGGCAGCCGCGGACCCATGCTGCGCAAGGCCACGGGGCTCGACTGGGCCGGCGATTCCATCGAGGTCGAGGGCCGGTTCAGACTGGGGCACGGGGAACGGAACTACGAGGAAATGGTCGCCCATTTCAAGGATTACAACGATGTGGCTGGCGATCATCCACTGAACATGGGCGTGACCACGATGACCCTGAACGCCTACATGATCGACGGCGATGAAAGGTATTATGACTGGACGAAGGACTACATTGATGCCTGGGTGGAGCGTACCGAACGGAACAATGGCATTATCCCCTCTAATATCGGCCTGGACGGGTCCATTGGCGGGGAGTGCGGCGGCAGATGGTACGGTGGTGCGTACGGGTGGGGATTCTCGACGATCGTGCCCCAGACCGGCGAGACAGCGCACCGGCCCTACTTCCTGATCCGGGCCCACTGGAGTTTCGGCAACGGGCTGCTGCTGACCGGCGACCAGAAATACGTCGACACCTGGCGCGGCGTCATCGACGGCGTCAACGCGAACAGCAAGGTGGAGGACGGCCAGACGCTCTATCCCCGCATGCACGGCGATGACGGCTGGTACGACTACCGTCCCGAACCCTTTGATGTGGGCGCGGAGCAGGTCTACTACTGGTCCATGGACCGCCGCGATCTCGAACGGGTGCCCATGGAGGGCTGGATCGCCTTCCTGGAAGGGCAAAACCCGGACTATCCGGAGGAGGCGCTGCAGGAGGACGTCTCGACCGTTCGCTCGAAGATGGAAAGGATGCGAAACGACCTGTCCTCACCGGATACGCGTCTATCGGACGACATGAACGGCACGAATCCCGCGGAGGTGGACGCCCTGATCCAGCTCATGCTCGGCGGCATGCCCACCGGGCACCTGGGCCACCCCCTGCACTGCCGGTTCAGGTACTTCGATCCCGCGCGCCAGCGCCCCGGGATGCCGGAAGACGTGGGCGCCCTCGTGGAAGAGCTTCACGATGACAGTGCGGTGGTCACGCTGGTCAATACCAACCAGGTCTCCTCCCGTACGGTGACCGTCCAGGGTGGCGCGTACGGGGAGCATCAGATCCTGGAAGTGGATGGCGGAAGCGGATCCACCCCGGTCGACGGCGCCAGCTTTACAGTGACGCTCGAGCCCGGATGCGGCAGCAGGCTGCGCGTGTCCATGGACCGTTACGCCAACCGGCCGTCCTTCGACTTCCCCTGGGAGAGGTAGGAATGACTTTATGCCGAGAAGACTGACGCGGGCGCTGCTCATCCTGGGCATGTTGTCTGTCATGAACACGTCTCGGGACACGGTTGCCCAGCAGGAAAACATGGCCGCCCTGGTGGCGAAGTACCGTGCTGACGCCATCCGCATGCGGGAGCACATCCATCGGAACCCGGAACTGAGCAACCGGGAGTTCAAGACGGCGGCGCTGGTGGCGGATCATCTCACCGCGCTCGGTATCGAGATCCGGACGGGCGTCGCCCATACCGGCGTGGTGGGCGTGCTCAAAGGCGGCCGACCGGGTCCGGTGGTGGCCATACGGGCGGACATGGACGCGTTGCCCGTAACGGAGGAAACGGTATTGCCTTTCCGGTCGACCGTACGGACGACCTACCTGGGCCAGGAAGTGGGCGTTATGCACGCCTGCGGCCATGACGTGCACACCGCCGTTCAACTGGGCGTCGCTTCCGTGCTGGCCGAGATGAAGGACGCCCTGCCCGGCACCGTCAAGTTCATCTTCCAGCCGGCGGAAGAAGGAGCGCCGCCCGGTGAAGAGGGCGGCGCGGACCTGATGGTGCGCGAGAACGTCCTCCAGGATCCGGCGCCCGAAGCCATATTCGGTCTCCACGCGCTGCCCTCCCTCGACGTGGGTACCGTCGGATATACCATCGGACCAGCCATGGCCGCTGTCGACCATTTCATTATCAAGGTCCGAGGCAAGCAGGCCCATGGCGCCCGTCCCGAAGAGGGCATCGACCCGGTCGTCATGGCTTCCGAGATCGTGTTCGCCCTTCAGACGATCCGGTCCCGCACCCTGTCGCCCCTCGAGCCCAGCGTGGTCACGGTGGGTATCTTCCGCGGCGGCGAGCGCTTCAACATCATCCCCCGGGAAGTCCATCTCGAAGGAACGGTGCGCACCTACAACCCCGTGGTCAGGGACATGGTGGAGCGACGGATGACAACCATCCTGGAAGGCATTACCGCGGCCTATGGCGGTTCCTTCGTACTTGACTACGACCGCGGCACCCCTTCCGTGATCAACGATCCGGCCCTGTCCCGGGAGATGGCCGGTTACCTGACGGGTGCGCCCGGCGTCGAGCAGGTGCTCGAACTGCCCCCGACCATGGGCGGCGAGGACTTCGCCTATTTCGCCAACGAGATTCCCGGTTTCTTCTACCGGCTGGGCACCACCAAGCCCGGCCAGCCTTCGGGCGGTCTGCACACCCCGACCATGACGGCGGACAGTGAATCCGTGGGGGTGGGCATGCGGGTGATGACCCACCTGGTGCTGGAGTTCCTGAACGCCCGGGCGCCACGGTCCGATCGGTAGCCGCGCGACGGGGTGGGTTAGTCTTAACAACCCGTACGGTTCCGCGGACCCCGGACGGCCTGGCGGTAAGCCTGTGTCTGGTCCAGGGCCGTGATGCGCGTCGCTCCCTCGATGCGTACGCCCGCGTCCCCGATGACGTAATACTTGTCCACATCCGCGAGGACTGACGAACCGGCGAGGTTGCGCACCAGCACCTCGCCGATATCGACCACCGTGTGCAGCGCAAGCCCCCGCGCTTCGTATTCCCGCCGCCATCCTTCCCAGTTTGTCGCGTCCTTCCGGTCCAGTGGATCCGTTGAGATCAGGTGTTCCGTCGGAAAAAGGCGGGACCATCCCAGGTGACCGACCACGCGCTCGATCCGCGCCACGCTGTGGCTGGACAGGATTCCGAGGGCGAACCCCCGGGCGATGGCTTCGAGCTGTTCCACTGGGAATCGTCCCATCGCCTGAATCTCGTCCCGGTCGATCTGTTCGTACATGGATTCCTTCGCGTCCAGGTGGGCAAGCGTTCGTAAACCCATGACCACGAGGGGCTTCATGGTATTGGCTCCTTTCTGCGAAAATCGATTAACCGTTCCTTACAGACCGCCGCAGATTGCCGAGTATGGAACCGATGACGACGAGTACGGCGCCGGATATGCTGAGCAGATTCAAATGCTCCGGCTGCAGCAGGCCGGGAAGGAGCGGCGCCAGGATCATCATGTCCACGACGGTGACCAGGGGCACGGCCGCCAGGACCATGCTGACCCGGAACACTTCGAGATGTTTCAGCGATTCCACCAGCGTAACGAAGGCGACGAGCGAGATCACCGCCGAAGCGTTAAGCAGGATCATCTGCCGGGTGTCCTGCACCAGCAGCGATTCGAATCGAACGAAGGGCAGGATCAGTATCGAACCGGCCAGGTAGATCAGGAACAGGATGACGGACGTGGGCAGGATCTGCAGCAACTGCTTCTGGGTGAGAGTATAGGTCGACAGCGCCAGCGCGGCGACAGTCACCCACATAATGCCCGGAATCATCGCGCTGTCACCGGACAGGAGTTCGGCCAGTTCCTCGTTGAAGAACAGGACAATCCCGCCCGTGAGCAGCATGAGACCCAGTACCTGGATCAGGGTCATCCGTTCGTGAAAGAGCAGCATGGCGCCCAGCAGCAGGAACAGCAGCGATATCTGGTTGACCACCTGGGCGGCGCTGGGTGAGATATACTGCAAACTTTGGGGATAGAACACGTACGCGCAGCTGAACCCGAGCACCGCCGCGAGGAAGACCAGCGCGTAACCGCCTTTGAGTCGACGGACCAGGGCGAAGTGACCCTGCCGGTACACGATCAGTGCCATCAACACGGCCGCAACGACGAACCGGTACCACGTCATCGTGAAGGCGTCCAGGCTGATCAGCATTATTTTCAGGATAATGGGCAGTCCGCCCCAGACGAAGATCGTGAACAGGCTCAGGACCAGCCCCAGGCCCCAGCGGCCGCTGGTGACGTGCCGGTTCATGCCTGCTCCACCGGAGGGACCGTTACGGGAGGAAAGCCGAGCGGCCTTATTCGTACACCTCCACTTCCGGCGTGCAGGTCATGTCCGGATCGAGGGGGTAGATGGGTCGGGGGACGTACTGGTGGCCTAGCGTGGGAATGTTGGGACTCGCTGCCCCCGGCGAATCGATGGTGATGGTCCGTTCCGCCCAGTCGTCGTACCACTCATCCGGCGTATGGGGCAGTTTCTTGACCACGACGTCGAAGCGTTTCGGGTCCTGGCCGAAGGCGGGATACATCCACCGGTCGCACAGCAGAGGGCCGGAAGCCGCCAGGAAGATTGTAATGTTCCGGCACTTCAGCACCGCGACGGGAATGTCGTCCCGCCGGCCCAGCACTTCGACCGTGGCGGTGACGTCCACCGGGATAAAGCGTGGGTCCCGCGTTCCGCCCAGGGGGACGGTAATGGTCTGCCCGACACCCGCCTCCACGGCGCGCGAGACGGCGGGATCGTCGCGGATGGGGAACAGCACGCTGCCCCGGTAGTCGCTTTCGAGGAACCCCTTCAGGATGGTGTTGCTCGTGCCCGGCGCGCCCGAACTGGTGGCGTCGGCGGCATCAGCGAAAATGACCGTTCCCTTTGCCTCCGCGGCGATCCGGATGCCCTCCTCCACGCTGTGCAGCACGCACTGCATGTGGGACCGCATGTTCCAGAAGCTCCGGCCGATATGCAGGGCCTCCCGCTCCGCCAGGTCCCGGTTGCCGTCCGTGATTACGACGACGCGGGAGCCCTGTTCCGGGCAGTCCGTCGGAGGATGGCCCAGCATGATCCCCCCGGCGAGTACGTCTTCCCGTTCCTCCAGGCGTTCCAGGTACCGGATGAACGTGCCGTGCACGCCCGTGGCGGTCTTGAGCTCGTCGCCCCGGACCATGGTGGGCGTGTACACGCTGGCGATCACGGGCCGGGCCCCGTCGAGGATGCGCAGCAGCACTCCGGCGGCCCGCGCGCCTGTTTCGTACCAGTCGATGTGGGGATAGGTGTGCAGGATGGCGCATCCGTCCATGTGGGACAGCATGCGACGGGTGATCGTGCCGTGCATGTCGAAGGAAGCGACCACGGGCACGTGGGGGCCGACGATCCGGCGCACCTCCTGCAGGACGTACCCTTCCGGATCCTTTTCGGTTTCCGCCGCCATGGCGCCGTGCAGGTTCAGGTAAACGCCGTCGGCGCCGGTCCTGTGCTGTTCGATCGCGTCGAGCAACTCCGACGTGGTCCGCTCGAAGCACGCCTGCGTGATCGTACCGCCCGCCCCCATGGCGGCGCTGTAAGTGGGCACGATTTCCATGCCATCCCGAGCGGAAAGGGTATCGACGGCACCGCCGACCACGCCACCAAGGCTGTCCGCGCCGCCCTGGTCATCCGGGTCCTCGAGGCCGACCGGACCCTTCAGCATCTCGCGGCCGCGCAGGATACAGAAATCTTCATACACCGTATCGTTGGGATGGAAGTCGTTGGTTTCCTGGAAGTAGGTGCCGATCAGGATTCTGGGCATGGCGCTCCGGCGGTCTCCTTTCAATACCTCGACGTGTGCTCTTCCACCTTGGTGATCGTCTCGATGACTGCCGGCCGGCCCTCGCGGTTGGCTTCCACCGCTCGCTGTATCGCCGGAGCGATCTGGTCGGGCGTCGTCACCTTCTCGGCGTAAGCACCCAGCCCTGCCCCGATGGCGGCGTAATCCCCACCCAGCCGATTGCTCCCCCAGCGTTCCGATGCGTAGGCCATGTGATGGTCGTAGTGGGTCATGACCCCGTTGTTCAGTATTACCGTGATGATGGGGATCTCCGAACGCACGGCGGTCTCCACGTCCAGGCCGGCCATGCCGAAGGCGGCGTCTCCCATGACGTTGACGACCTGTTTCTCCGGATCGGCGATCTTGGCGCCGATGGCCAGTCCCAGCCCGTAGCCCAGCTGCGTGGAAGCGCCCCAGCCGATATAGCCCCGGGGCGTATCGGTCTCCCAGAAGGGCGCGAGCTGCTCCCGCGGGTAGCCGGAGTCGTGGGTGATGATCGTGCGTGCCGTATCCACCACCCCCGCGATCTCGCGGAACACGCGGTACGGGCTCAAGGGCACCTCGTCGGAGCGGAACCGCGGTTCCCATTCGGCCAGCCACGCCTGTTTCAACCGGGCGATCTCCTCGATATCGCCGCGTTCATCGTCCCGGGGTCGCCCGTCGAGCTGTCGTTTCGCTTCCTCGACCAGTTGCCGAAGCACCACCCCCGCGTCGCCCACCGCGCCGTAGTCGACGCGGTGCTCCTTGTTCAGGTCCCCGTGGCTGACGACGCACTGGGCGAGCGCGGCGCCTGCCGGCACATCCGATTTGAACCCTGAAGTCATGCTCGTGCCGATGCCGAAGAAGAAATCGGTCTTCTTCAGGTATTCCGCCACCATAAGGGAATGGGAGGCCGCGCCCGTGCCCAGGGACAGGGGATGGGTCTCGGGGAATGCGCTCTTTCCGGCCAGCGTGGTCATGACCGGGGTCTTCGTCCATTCGGCGAACTCTATCAGCGCATCGGTGGCCTCGGCGTACAGCACGCCCTGGCCGGCGCTGATGATGGGACATTCAGACTTCAGCAGGGCCGCCACCAGGTCCCGGACGTCCTCCGGCGATGCGCCGCTTTTGAACGGTTTAATGGGGGTGTAGTCAAAGGCGTCGTCGGGGATCTCCTCCTCACCTACGTCCCCGGGGATCTCCAGCATGACCGGCCCCGGCTTGCCTTGCTTCAGCAGGCTGTACGCCCGCCCCATCATTTCCGGAATCCGGGCCGCCGAGTTGATGTTCGAGACCCACTTGGTGATGCCCCGGTAGTTCTCCACCGATTCGAAGGCCAGGTCGGCGCCCGCACGGGACCGCGTAGGTCCGCCGGGCAGCAGCAGGACGGGCACTGAATCCGCGTAGGCCTGGGCTACCCCGCCGAAGGCGTTCTCCGCGCCCGGTCCCATCTGCATCATGAACACGCCGACGGTATTCCCGTTCCGTATCCGGCTGAATCCATCGGCGATGTTTACGCCGGCCCGTTCCTGCCGGCAGAGAATGGGACGCAGGCCCTCGATCGCGCAGGCGTCGATGAGGGGATGGTGGGGAAAACAGCTGAACCAGTCCAGCCCCTCCGCCTTCAGGATCTTCGCAATGGCTTCGTTTCCGGTCATGGGTTTCCCTTCACTCTCCCTCGCGCCGAGGGGTCGAAAGCGTCCTTCCGTCGTCGTCGATCAAGGGACGGTGATACACATAGGGCGGTTCGATCACGGCCCGCTGGACTTCGTTGAGTTCTTTCGTCCACTCCGGCAGACCGGTTTCATACACGCCGCCGGTATAATGCATGTACTTCGGGGTGTACCGGTAGAACAGAGAGCGGCGCTCTCCCTTCCCCTTCCACGGCAGCGTGCCGTGGGTCGTGGCCTCGTTGAAGATGACCAGGTCGCCGGCCTTCATGGGCACGTGGTACACGACATCCTGGTCGGCCTCGTAGCGGGAGATTTCGTCCGGAAGGGTGAAGTTTGCCTTGTGGCTGCCCGGGATGACGCACAGGCCGCCGTCGCCCGGGTTCACGTCGCTCAGCTGGTACTGGCAGTTGATCAGCCCGCAACGCATGGCGCCGTTCTGGTAGTGGTAGGACCGGGATCCGTTGTATTCGGCCTGACCGTACCCGTGGAGGCGCAGTCCCTCGGTCCCCGCCTTGGAGGTAAATATGAAGGGACTGTGGTCCATCTTCCAGCCCCGGCCCAGCATGGTGTTCAGATAAGGGATGATCCTCGGATTGGCCAGCACCTCGCGGAAGGGCTGGCACCAGGGCTGCTCCCATGTAAGCATGCCTTCGTAGAGGCCGCGGAGCTGCTTGCCCTTCAGCGCCTCGCTCGTGCTGCTCGCCGTATCGTCCTTCCGTTTGTCGCGATTGGCGTCCAGGGCCTCGTTCAGTGCCGCAACCTGCTGGGGCGTAAGGGCCTTGCGCACCACGATGAACCCCTGCAGGTCGAAGAGGTACTGCTCAGGGGGTTCCATGGTGGCGAATGGCGTGGACGGGTTCATGTGGACTGGTTCGATTCAGATCCCCTCCCTGCGGGGACGCACGATCGATTCGCCGTCGTCCTCGATCAGGGGGCGGTTGTAGATGTACGGGGGTTCCAGGACCGCGCGCTGGGCTTCGGTGAGCTCATTCGTCCATTCGGGCAGGCGCGTTTCATATACGCCGCCTTCGTAATGCATGTATTTCGGGATGTACCGGTGGAGTACGCAGCGTCGCTCACCCTTTCCCTTCCACGGCAGCGCGCCGTGGGTCGTCGCCTCGTTGAAGATCACCAGGTCACCGGCTTTCACGGTGACGTGATGGAAGATCTCCCGGTGGTCCTCGTAGTGGCGGACGTATCCCGGCATGGGGAAATTGGCCTTGTGGCTGCCCGGAATCACGGTCAGCCCGCCATCGTCCGGGTTTACGTCGGTCAGGTAAAACTGGCAGACGATCAGTCCGCTCCGCATGCGGCCGTCGTCGTACATGTAGTAGGTCGACCCGGCGAACATCCCCGTACTGTTGCCGTGGAAGGGCGTGCCCTGGGCGCCAGGCTTCGAGGTGAGCACGTCGATATTATGGTCAAGTTTCCAGCCCCGGCCCATCATCGTATTCAGATAGGGAATCAGCTTCGTGTGAGCAAGCAGATCGCGAAAGGGCTGGCACCAGGGCGGGTCCCAGGTCAGCATCCCTTCGTAGTGGATGTACTGCGTGTCGGGGCCCGCCAGCGGGGTTCCGTCCAGCGCGCCGCCCGGTCCGTGCTCGCCCGTCCGATCGGGATGGGCATCCAGGGCGTCGTTCAGCGCCTGGACCTCATCGGCGGACAGCAGGTTCCGCACCACGAGAAACCCCTGGAGGTCGTAGAGGTACTTCTCGCGCTCGCTCATCACGACGAAGTTTTCCGGGTCGCCGAACATGGCCATGACGGCCTCCTGGCGGCTAGCTCCGCCTCATCGGGTATCCAGTCGACACGAACGGAAACGGCCCGTTCCGGCGTCAGTGGAAACAAAATCGCTTGTTCAGGAATATAGAAAACGAGGGAGCGTAGTCAAAGATAACAATACGGCAGCCGGACCTGATTTCTTCCTTCCCACAAATACAGAAATTGCCGTTGTCGTCATACGTTCGGTGACAACGGCAATTTCGTTTGTTCCGACTTCTACAGGCCGATGACGCGACCTGCAGTCCTTCTAGTACTTCACCGTGCAGCCGTAGGCCCGGGTCATCTCGACGGGCACTTCATTGCCGGCAAAAACCGCGTCCAGGGCCATGACGACATAGTTGTCGGCCTTGGGAATGTCGGCGATGTTGGCCGAGTTGATGCTGTCGATGGCGCCCATGTAGATCAGCGTGCCTTCCGGGTTGATGATGTACATGTGGGGCGTGTGGGTGGCACCGTACGTCCTGCCGACGTCACCGTTGCCATCGAGCAGGTAGGCGTCCACGGTCGACGCGTGCTTCTTCAGGCGCTTGTGGATTTCCTCATTGGAGAACTGGCCCTGCTTGCCTTCGGCCGACGAGTTGACGGCCAGCCAGACCACGCCCTGCTCGCGGTACTTGTCCTGCAGGCCTTGCATGTTTTTGGCGTCGTAGTGCTTGGCCACGAAGGGACAGTCGTAGTTGATCCACTCCAGGACCACGTACTTGCCGCTGTAGTCCGAAAGCGTCACGCTGTTGCCATTCGTATCCGTCAGCGTGAAATCCGGGGCCGCGTTCCCCACCTTGGCTTCCCCGGCGGCCATCGGCGTAGAGAAGTTAACCAGCAGGAACGCGGCGGCAACGGCCACCACGGCTGCCGGAATCAGAATCCTCTTCATGAAAGTCCTCCTTGTGAATAGTAACGTCAAACTACTTCATATACTACCTGATGGCAGCGCTCCCGCTTTCCACCTTCTGCAACGCATCCAGTACCAGGCCGGGTGTGAGCAGTTCCGGCAGGATCTCCGGTTCGGAATCCGGACCGCCCGTATACAGCACATACAGCGGGACGCTGTTGCGACCGAATTCGGCGAGCGCCTGTGTGATCTCGGGGTCCCTTGACGTCCAGTCGGCCTGGACCGGGACCACACCCAGGGTCTCAAACTGTTCCACCACGCGGCTGTCGCTCAACGCCACGCGCTTGTTGACCTGGCAACTCAGGCACCAGGCCGCGGTGAAGTCCACGAATACCGACTTCCCGGAAGTGCGCAGGTCCCGCACCAGCTGCCGGGAGAAGGGTTCCCATTCCAGCCCCGCGCTGTATGTCGGGGCCGCGGCGGTCCGTTCCGCCTTTGCCGGTGCCGGCACCTGGCTCAGTACGGTTACCATGCTCGCGATGATGATCAACGCGGCGGTAGCGCGCGCAGCCATCCTGGAACGGCTTCCGGTAGCGCTGCCTCCCCAGCGGCCGAGAATCCAGCTTCCAATGGCCACCAGCACCAGCAGGACCATCACGAGGGCGACCAGGTTGGGGTCCGTCTGGAGGTTCAGCACCCAGAGCAGCCAGACCACGGTGGCCATCATGAGGAAGCCCATGAATTGCTTGAAGGATTCCATCCACGCGCCGGGTTTCGGCACGTACCGCAGCAGGGCGGGTACGGATGACAGGGTCAGGTAGGGCAGGGCCATGCCCAGGCCGAGGAACCCGAAGATCGCCAGGGACTGGGCCGCCGACTGCGTCAGGGCGTATCCCAGGGCCACGCCCATGAACGGCGCGGTGCACGGCGTGGCCACGACCGTGGCCAGGACGCCGCTCAGGAAGGAACCGCCGAGCCCGTTCCCCGAATCCATCCGCCCGCCGAGCCCGACCAGCGACGTGCCGATCTCGAAGACGCCGAAGAGACTCAGGCCGAACATGAAGATGATGACCGACAGGACGACGATGAAGGCCGGCGACTGGAGCTGGAATCCCCAGCCCAGCTGCTCTCCCCCGGCCCGCAGGGCGATCAGGACGGCCGCCAGCGCGAGAAAAGAAACCAGGACGCCCGCGGTGAAGACCAGGCCGTGCCGACGGGCTTTCGCCGGGTCGTCGCCCGCCTGGTGGATGAATCCGAGCACCTTGATAGACAACACGGGGAGGACGCAGGGCATCAGGTTGAGGATCATGCCGCCTACGAGTGCGAAGAGCAGGGCCTGCCACAGACCGGACACGAGATCGCCGGAAACCGCCGTGGCCGCAAGGCCGGAGATCGCCGAACCGTCGGCCGAACCCGCCGGTCCGATAACGGCGATCGCCGCCGGTAGTTCGTCCGCATAGACGGCGCTCACGGCCAGGGCGCGCTCCGATCCGGGACCACGCCATCCATCCGGGGACACCAGCACGCCCGTGACCTGCTCCGGTCTGCCCGAGAAGAAGCCCGACCGGGGCATCGTCAACAGGTACCCGGTCTCCGTTTTCTCCAGTTGCTGGGGGGACACGTAGTCGATCAGGTCTTCATTGTAGGGGTAGAACTCGGCGTTGGCGAGGTTGCCCGGGAACCAATCGGGAGGCGTGGCGTGCAGCGCCACGGTGGAATCAGAGATGGCGGCCTCGACTTGCCAACCGGGGACCGGGACCGGAAGGTGCTCCCGGGTGCGGGCGAAGAGCTCGGTCCATCGCTCATCGGCCTGGGGCGCGTCCGTGGAAACGGGCAGCGTCACCTGGTATCCGGATTCTCCCGGGAGACAGATGTCCGCGCAGACCAGCCAGGACGCGAAGGCCCCGACGTCGACCGCCCCGCCGGGCTCCAGGTCGGCCGGAGGCGTGATTTCCACGAGCAACAGCGTTTCGCCTTCGTACCCGTAGCTGGCCAGGATGTCTAGAACGATCTTCTGGGGATAGGGCCAATTGATCTCACCGGCCTGGAACCCATCGGGCAGTGTCCAGTGTATCTTCGTGGGAAGGCCCGAGTCGGCGGGGTTGCGCCAGTAGGTGTGCCAGTGTTCGTCCATCTTCATCCGCAGGCCGGCCCAGAACGGCTGCCCGGGCTTGATGGACGTCGTCTCCACGACCAGTTCGGTTTCCATGTAATCGGTGCGGACCGCCTGACCGTGTACGGACCAGGTGCCGGCGCCGAAGGCGAACAGGATCGCAAGCGTCAGTATGGTGTGTTGAGATGACTTCATGGCGTGTTGTTCGGTTCGCACGGGTGGATGCCGCCCGGACTGACATGCGGCGGAACAGGTACACAAGCACAATATGACCCTGAAAACGTCCCGGTGTCAAGCCGCATCGGGGTGCGGGTCCGGCTGTCCGTCCGCATTCACACGCCGAACCAGTAGTTGAACTTGACGATGAATATGTTCTCCGATTCGCCGCCGAACAGATTGCCAAAGTCTCTGCCGATGTCCAGCGCCCCGTTTTCGTCCCGCTCGCTGCGGGTCTGCTGCCAGACAAAGAACACCCGGGAACCGGGGCGGTACTCCCAGCGCAGCACGACGTTCATGCGCAGGGACTGAATGTTGAAGTCCCGGTCCGAGAAATTGATATCGGGCATTCCGTCCCCGTCGAAGTCGAGGTAACGGTAGCCGTCCGTGGGATCGATGAAGGAACGCGTTCCCTCATTCAATACGTCGAAATCGAAACTGCTCGCTCTGAGCAATTGTTTGTAGTTGAGGTAATCGCCCGAAGACAGGAGGGGCTGTGCGTAAAGTTGCAGGGTCAGATCGGGCGAAAAGGCCACGTTCATCCGGGTTTCGAGAGAAAAGGACCGCCGTTCCAGGTCCGAGAACACGTACCGGCGCCCGTAAGTCGGTTCGAAGGCCAGGGCGTCGGTCTGCGTAACGTACTGGGCGGCGTTTCTCTCCCAGCTGAAATTGGGAGAAAGTTCCAGTTCCCAGTTGGGGGTCGGGCGTATCGTGGCTTCGATCCCTGTTTCCCACTCGTCGCCTCCCCGCTGGGATCGTTCGTAGTCGAATTCCGTCTCCAGGGATATCCTTTTTCTCCGGTCCGATCTGAGGTAGAGACGGAGGGAAGAGGACCCGGGACTCTCCATCACGGGACCGCCCCGGGTCTGCGTGTCGCTGAACCGGGTGGGGTTGTAACTGGAGTCGAACCGAACTTCCCAGAAATTGTTGAGTTCGAATTCGGCTCCCGCGGCGAACCGGCCCCACTTATAGTTGTTTCGCCACGACGACCAGGACCACGGATCGTCGAGTGCCTCGTGCCGGAAGTTGTAGAAGGTGAAGGCGTTAAACCGGTAATTACGAAAAAACCGCCCCGGTGTGATGTTCCGATATTCGATCCGCGCGCCGCCGTCGAGCCGTTCGCCGGATCGTGAGAATCCCAGATCGTTGATCTCGAACCCGGGCGATATTTCCGCGAACCAGACCGCTCCGGTCCAGTGCTCGGCGTCCCGGCGGGCGAACTGCATCCGCCAGTTGTACCCGTTCATGGAGGTGGCGGTCGAATCCACGGCCAACCGCGTGGCGTCGGGGCGCTGGAAGTAATGATTGCTGGACCGCTGCAGCCGGATAAGCGCGTCCGTGCTTCCCTGGACGCGACTGCCGGCCAGGTATCCGTAGGCCGCCCAGTCCCGCGAGCGCGCTCCGCCCCAGTTGTGCTCGAAGTCTACTCCACCAGAGATAGCCTCCGACGTGAGGTAGTCGAAGGCACCGTCGTCGGGAAGGGCCCGGTGCACCAACGAGCCGACGGCTCCGAGCTGGCTGGCGCCGTTCCTGAAATCCTGTCGGATCCGGAATACGCCGAATTCCGCTCGGGGTTCGACCGTAAACTCCGGTATCCTGCCATTCGCGATCGAATGGGCTTTCCCCTTTTCCCGGCCCGTGACCGCGGCCAGGGCGCCGATGGACACGCCGCCCGGTGACCGCCCGGTGATCTTGGCCGCGCCGAGAATGCTGGTCTCCGTGGGTATGGCGGCGAAATCCGCATCGTCCGGCGTGCCCCCGCGGGGCTGCCGTCCGATTCGCCGGCTGTAGTACAGTTCATCCCGGCCCGACAGGCCGAATTCGAATTCCTGGGCGTCTAACACGAAAAACGGCCGCTGTTCCCGGAAGAACGTCTCGAAGGCCGACAGGTTTATGACGGCGGGATCCACTTCCACCTGCCCGAAGTCCGGGTTGACGGTAAGGACCAGGTGGTAGGATGGACTTAGTCCGTAACGCAGACCGAACCCTCCCCGCCCGCTGAAGTCCGATCCGTCGAAAAAGGGATTCCCCTGTTCGGCCCGGGCGGTCCGGGCGCTGGCGAGGATGTAGGGACGGATCTCCAGGCGGCTGGCTTCAGAAGGAAGGACCAGGCCGTTCAGGCGGCCGAGGACGCTGACTCTTCCATAACGCTGGCGGGACTGGAGGGCGAAGTCAATGATCTCGTTCGTGGCCAGGCACCGGCGCATGAAGTTGATGCCCCAGGACTGGGGGCCGTCTGTCGTCTCATACCTTATCTGGTTGAGAGGTATCCTCATCTCGGCGACCCAGCCCTGTTCGTCGATCGCCACACTGGATTCCCATACGGCGTCCCACGCATCGTCCTGGCGCACATCGTCGTAGAGGTACGCGTCCCGCTGCGCTCCCGCTGCGCTCACGCGGAACTGGTATCCGGTAAGCCGGTCGTTGTTCGGATCGATGGATACGGATAACAGGTCGAAGGCGCCTCGCTCGTCCCGCCGGACGAGCTGCCGGCCGATCTGCTCGGGGTGATCGTCGTACATCCGGGCGCCGATGTAGATGGCGCTGTCGTCGTAAAGTACACGGACCTCGGTGTCCTCACCGGGCTCGGCCCCCTCGACCGGCTCCCGCTGGACGAACCGCGTCGCAGGAATGGCCGCCGCCCAGGCCGTTTCATCCAGCCTGCCGTCGATCGAAACCTGGCCGGTCCGTTGCGCCGCCTCCATGGCGGGGACGGTTGTATTCCCGGCGTCCGACTGGGCGGTAACGGTACCGGTGGACAAGGTGCAAAGGGCCACTAGAGCGAAGATCGGTGCGACAAGGGGTTTTAAATGCATACTTTCAGCGGTTCCTTCCTGCGCGTGGTGCAGCATCGTATCAAGACACTGCAATGTTTGCGTCTTCCGTCAGGCCCGTACATCGCGGCGGTTCAGCGCCACGACGGCGCAACGAGGCTTAACTGCCCGCCAGCGCCACGAGCGGGAAGTCACCTTATATTACAAATACACATGGCAAAACTTTAAAATATCGGCCTGCGCATCACTTGGTGCTAGCGGGTCCAGGTCAGGACCAAAGCCGGGGGCAGGTTCCGCACGACAAGCGTTTCGCAACGGTAGTCGGAGAACAGCGGGGTCATGCGGCGGCGAAACCGTACTGCCGAAGGCAGGCAATAGGCGTGGACGTACTGGAACATGCGGAAAACGGAACCGGGCCCCAGGAGCCTGTCCAGGTTGCCGATGATTTCGTCGATGACCGGGACCGGCATGGTGGATATGGATAGTCCGGAAATGACGGCCTTGACCGGTGGAACGCCCGAATCCGCGTGTACCTGGAACGCCCGTGTGACGGTATCGTGTTCGAAGCGAAGGCTGGGAAACCGATTCTGCAGCAGGTGAACGAATCGTTGTTCCAGTTCTATGCCGATATAACCGTCGTCATTGGGGAGGATATGCCGGATCTGGTCCGTGAGCGCGCCGGTTCCCGGACCCAGTTCCATGACGGATTCGTTAGGCCTGATTTCCAGTCCCCTGGCCATGGCCCGGGCGAGTATTCTCGAACTGGGCGTCAGGGCGCACACGCTCAGCGGGTTCTTCATCATGACCCGGAGAAACAGCATAGACGGATGATGTGTGAATCGAGACATGTACGGGAAGGATGGCAGCCGGAGTCCAAGTCTGGGCATGAACACGGATATCGCGAAAGACCGAACCCAATATATGGTCGCGAGCCACGGGAGGCAATGCCTATCGCTATGGCTGGATACGCTGGTCCACTGGATCTCCGCGTACCCCTTTTCTGATGGGCAGCAGGCCCGGATAGGGCGTACGGTACCGGTACAGCAGATAGAGCGCGAAGACAAAGACGGGCACGTTCAGCAGGAGCAGCTCCGGGGGACAGGTCTCGATCTCGACCCCATAGCGGTACAGGAGGAAGGCGAAGGCGTTGTTGCCCGCATGGAGCAGCATGCACGGGAAGATCGAGCCGGTGAGGACTGCTACGGTGGTAATTACCACGCCCAGGTAGGTCGTCGGAATGATGCGGAACAGGGCCTGGTGGAACAGTCCGAATATAATGCCGACCACCAGGATGAGCACGACCGGTCTCAGCCGGCGGTGCAGCCCGTGCAGCAGCAGGCCCCGGAAAGCCATTTCTTCCACGATGCCGGGCGTAAGGGCCATCATGAGCATGATCTGCCACAACGGGAAGTCGTCTGGAAGGAGCTCGCTGGCGAACTGCTCCAGCAATTCTTCCGGGAAGGGCAGGAAAACGCTGGACAGCCCCACGACAAAGATCCCGGTCAACAGGGTCGACGGCACCAGGAGCAGCACCGCCAGCCATACCTGGGGCCGCACCGGGCGGATCGCCAGGGCCTGGCGCCAGTCGAGCCGGTGTACCCGGATCATGAGCAGCGAGCCCAGGAAGAAGACGCCGAACATGTTGAAGGCCCACTGCCCCTCGAGCCGGGTCAGCGCGTCTATGTTCGAAGGGGCGATGATGACGATGGCCCACATGCCGAGAAACCACAGGAGCACCCGCCTGGGAAACAGCGCGGCGCCGCCTGCCAGGTCCGCCTCGTCCAGGTCCTGCGCGGTGACGAGTCTCTCCTTGTCCAGCATGCGGGACGACCACCTGAGCAGCAGGAAGGCGGCAAGCAGCATGGATGCGCAGGCTACAAGGAGCATGGGGATGTCGTAATGGCCGACCATGATTTCCCGCACGGCCACACTGACGTTCGCGACAGGCACGACGGCGATCAGCGAGCGCAGGGATACAGCCGGGAGCAACCCTGCCGCCGTCAGGACCATGAGTCCGAGAAAAACCGGCAGGAGGTAGAGCTGCGTCTCTTTGTAGGTCTTCGCATAGGCCGAGATCAGCAGCAGGAGGGACGAAACCACAATGGCCACGGGGATGTAGAGGGCGAACAACATCAGCACGGCGACGGGGGACACATCGATGTCCATTTCCGAGGGGAGATCGATCAACCCGAGGCCGAGGTATACGAAGAGGTTCCCCGCCTGTGCCAGGGTGATGAAGAGCGCGACGGACAGGATCGTCAATTGCTTGGCGGCGATGATCTCGATCCGGCGGACCGACGTGGTCAGGAGAGTTTCGAGGGAACCCCGCTCCTTCTCACCCGCGACACTGTCCATGGCCGCCACCGACGCGCCGGTGAGCGTGAGAAATACGAGCAGCAGCGGCAGCAGTCGACCGAAGTAGAACCCCGCCGCCTGTTCCGGCGTGGCCACGTCCACCCTTGAAAGCCGGATGACTTCTTCGGGGTCCGACTCGAGCCCGATTACGCGCAGCGCTTCGGCGCGGTCCTGTTTCCTCGCGTCCACCAACCGATCCACCAGCAGGGCGCTGCCCCTTCTGGAATCGTCCCGGTTGGCGCGATAGTAGACCCTGACCACGGGGACCCCCGGATACCGTTCGTCCGCTACGGTCACCTCAACGACTGTTTTCTCACCGGGCTCCGTGGGGTCGTCTTCATCCCCGGATTCCGTGGTGTCGGCCGCGGCGCGGGCCAGGTCGAGCGAATCGGCTTCGGATCCGGTCAGGGCTTCCAGGTAGAAATCCAGGTCGCCGGATGCCAGGCTCGAATCGGGTATCGCGGCCTCCACCTCCAGAAAAGAGGCCGGCTGCCGGTCTTCATCCCTGTTCTCGGCGGGCCCCGCGTTCTCGGCTGGATCCCCGTTCTCGGCCTGATCTCCGTTCTCGCCCGGACCGTCCGCCGCGCGCAATTCGCCTCTTGCGATGAGCGTCCGGACGGAGTCGGCGTAGGCGCCCACCACGGTGTAGCGATACGTCGTCGTATCCTGCTGTTCCTGGCGCCATTCGTTCATGAACTTGAAACCGAAGAGGATCGCAGGCAGAACGAGGAGCGGCAGGAGAATGCTCAAAACCACCGTCCGGCGGTCCCGCAGCAGCATGCGCATTTCGTGTTTGTACAGCAGTCCGATCGTTGCGCGGTTCATGCGGCCTCTTGGATGAAGGAGACGAAGATGTCTTCGAGGTAGTGCGCCCCGGTCCGCTCGCGAAGCGCTTCAAGGGTGCCGGTGGCCAGGATCCGTCCCTCGTGGATGATGGCGATCCGGTCGCACAGTTTTTCCGCTTCGCTCATGATGTGGGTGGAGAACAGGATGGTCTTGCCCTGAGCTTTCAATTCGGTCAATATGGCCTGCATTTCCAGGGCGTTCAGCACGTCGAGGCCGACGGTGGGCTCATCGAAGACCAGGATCGGCGGATCGTGGGCCAGGGTCCGCGCGATCGCCACCTTCTGCTTCATCCCGCTGGAGAGCTTGTCTATGCGGGCGCGGGCGTATTCCTCGATCCCGAAGCGCTCGACCAGTTCATCGACCCTGGCGGGGGTCCGTGAGGCGTCGTACCCGTTGATACGGGCGAAAAACTCGATGGTTTCTCTTGCGGTAAGGCGGGGATACAGCGCAGTGGTGGCCGAATAGAATCCGATGTTTTTGCGCACTTCCACGGGTTCTTCCGCCACGTCGTACCCCATGATCTTCGCGGTGCCGCCCGAGGGCTTGAGAATCGTCGTCAGCATGCGCAGCGTCGTCGTCTTGCCGGCGCCGTTCGCGCCCAGCAACCCGAAGATCTCGCCGGGACTGCAGGTGAAGTCGATCTGACGCACTGCGTGCACGGGACCGCGGGATTCATCGTAATAGGTCTTGCTCAGGTCCTTCACGAATACGGGATCGTCCACAATTGTCATCCTCTTAAGGGGTTGCGGCGCATAAGCCGGTGTTTCAGGAAACCGCCCAGCCCGCCTTCATAGCTGCCGGTCATGATGTCTTCGTAACGCGTAATCGCCGCGGCGATCCGCAGTATGATCCAGATGTACAGTCCTTCCATCAGCAGGGTGAGGCCGATCTGGGGCCACTGATAGATCCCGCCGAGGGCTTCCCGGAAAACAAGACAGACGTTTATGATGGGCACGCAGGCCAGCCATGTCGTGAGTTCCAGCCCGGGGAACTGCATGAACACCGCGGGTACCAGGATCATGACGGTGACGAAGGGACCCGCCAGGGACTGGGCGTCCTTGAACGTCCGGGCGAAACTGGCCACGACCATGAGGAAGGCGGCAACGAACAGGGCGAGGAGCACGGTTACCACGAAGATCAGCGGAACGGAGGACCACGGGATCGTGAAGCTCAGGTCCTGGATCCGGTCGCCCAGGAGTGGCGCCATGAGGGTGCGCATGGAGAGGCTCATGGCCAGGAAATTCAGCATGCCGGCCGTGGTCGAAAGCGTGGCCACGTACAGGTACTTTCCCGCGAGGACGTTTACGCGGTCCGTCGCTGCCGTCAACGTGGTCTCCCAGGTGGAACGCTCGCGTTCTCCGGCCGTCGCGTCCAGGGCGGGATACATGCCGCCCACGATCAGCATGATGATGACGAGGATGGGGACCGCCATCCCCAGGATGAAGCGCCCCATGTCCCGGCTGGAGGATACGTTCTCCCGTTCGATCCAGATCATCTGATATGCCGGACCAGACAGTCCC
>VXWP01000029.1 GCA_009835325.1 Gemmatimonadota bacterium
GTCATAATGCTTTGAACGACGCTACAGATACTATGATTATGGCGGTGTTGATAAAGAATGTGCCATTCGATCGTATATGCCAAATTGTTGGCGAACCGAATCCGACAAAAAAACAACTGGACTACATACGGGATTTAGGAGGCGATCCACATAATGTAAAAACCAGGCAGGAAGCCAGCGATGAAATCGACCGATTGAAAGGTTGGCAAAACGGTCGAGGACGAAACGAAGCCGAGGTAACTTCCAATGTTGCCGAGAGTAGTTCTGATGGTCGCTCGTCTGGTTTCGTTGTGGCCGTAGGAGTAGTTATTTTGTCAATAGTGCTTGTGGTGATATGTTCATAGGCCAATGTTTACCTTTCGATGTAATTCCTAAAAGGATTGCAGAGTCCATCCAGGTATGGTTAGTTGCAGTGTCGTATCGACAGGATACAAGTTTACAGGAGACGGATCGACCACCGGTATGACCTGTGATCGCATGACGTTTACCGGATGATGGCAAGTAATCCAGTTGGTGTATATACAAAGTATCTACAATCGAGATAGGAGCACAGCATGAGTGAATCCACCAAAGTCGCCGTCGTCACCGGCGCGGGTTCCGGTATCGGCAAGGCCTGTTCCCTGGCGTTGCTGGACGCAGGCTACAGCGTGGTCCTCGCGGGTCGGCGGAAAGAAGCCCTGGAGTCGACCGTGGCCGATGCCGGCGATGCCGCAGATCGATTGCTGATCGTCCCCACGGACGTGGGGGTCGCCTCGCAGGTCGAGCACCTCTTCGCGGAAACGAAGGCAGCCCACGGCCGCCTGGATCTGCTGTTCAACAACGCCGGGACCGGGGCGCCCGCGGTGCTCCTCGAGGACCTGACGGCCGAGCAGTGGCAGACGGTGGTGGATGTCAACCTGACGGGTTCCTTTCTCTGCACGAAGGAGGCCTTCGGGATCATGAAGGACCAGGATCCGCAGGGCGGCCGGATCATCAACAACGGGTCGGTCTCCGCCCATGTGCCCCGGCCGAACTCGGCACCGTACACGGCCACCAAGCACGCCGTAACCGGCCTGACGCGTTCGACTTCCCTCGATGGGCGGAAGTACAACATCGCCTGCGGGCAGATCGACATCGGAAACGCGGCCACGGAGATGACCCAGCGCATGAAGGAAGGCATCCTGCAGCCGACCGGCGACCTGCTGGCCGAGGCCAGGATGCACGTGAAGAACGTGGCCGACGCCGTCGTCTTCATGGCCGGCCTGCCCCTCGACGCCAACGTACAGTTCATCACGGTCATGGCCACCACCATGCCCTATATAGGACGGGGATAAATGTCGGTAACCAGAGCAAAGCCCGTCGAGATCACCGACGCGCAGAAGCAACAGTACCAGGAGGAAGGGTACTTCATTCTCGAGTCCGCCCTGGACGATGAGCAGCTGGAATACATACGCGGCGAGTGCGACCGCCTGCGGGTCGAGATGGAAGCCGAAATGGCTCGGGATTCAGAGAAGTCCCGGGGCATCACCCACAAGGGCAGCCGTTATTTCATCTCGAACCGGCACCGCGACAATCCCAGCCTGCGGCCCTACATATTCAGCGAGATCATGGCCGAGATCTGCAGGAGCACCCTCGGCGATACCGCCTATCTCTTTCACGAGCAGTTCGTGGTCAAGGGGCCCGAAGTCGGCATGAAATTCGGCTGGCACCAGGACTCGGGCTACGTGGGGTTCGACCACAGGCCCTACATGAGTTGCTGGGCCGCCCTCGACGACGTCTCCGACGAGAACGGCACGGTCTACATCCTACCCTTTTCCCGCGCGGGCACGAGGCGCCGCCAGGATCACCGCATCGTGGACGAGACCAACGACAAGATCGGCTATTTCGGGGACGATCCGGGCGTGCCCGTGGTCGCGCCGGCCGGGAGCATCGCCGTGTTCTCCAGCGTCTCCTTCCACCGCAGCAGCCCGAATACCTCCGACGGCTGGCGGAGAGTATTCCTTACGCAGTACTCCGCCGAACCGATCCTGACCGAGGACGGCACGCGAAACTGGAGCAACGCGGAGCCCTTTCTCGTGGACGGCAAGCGCGTGACCACTGATTAGGCGCGGCAACCTGAATAAATCCAGCAACGGGATCAGACACGGCAGTTAAAGGAGCGGATCCGTGACCACCATCACCGGCGTGAAGTGCATCCGGACGCGTTCGAACGGCACCTGGGGCATCGTCAAGATCACCACGAATCAGCCCGGTCTGCACGGCATTGGTTCGGCAAGCGACCACTACCATCAGCGCGCCGTCGTCGAGGCCGTCGAGTCCATGCTGGCCCCTAAGCTCATCGGACGGGACGTCAGCCGCATCGAGGACATCTGGCAGACCTTCTACACGAGCGGTTACTGGCGCAACGGCGCCGTCACCAACACGGCCCTGTCCGGGATCGACATGGCCCTGTGGGACATCAAGGGCAAGGAAGCCGGCATGCCCGTCTACCAGCTCCTCGGCGGTGCCTGCCGGAGCGCCGTGCCCTGTTACGCCCACGCGGGGGGCGGCACGCCCGAAGCCCTGCTGGAAGCCATTCAGGGATACCTGGACGAAGGATTTCCCGTGGTCCGGTGCCAGTTGGGCGGTTACGGCGGCGGCGGATTCATCCCTTCGGAAGATGCACCCCGGCCCGCCAATGCCTGGCCCGCCGACAAGGTCTTCGACGACGAGGCCTACATCGAAGCCATTCCGAACATGTTCGAATACCTGCGGTCGAAGCTCGGATTCGGCCCCAAGCTGACCCACGATGTGCACGAGCATCTCCGGCCGCAGTCGGCGGTGGCCCTGTCCAAGCGCCTCGAACCCTACCGGCTCTTCTTCCTCGAGGATGTCCTTTCACCCGAACAGGTGCAGTGGTACCGCCTGATCCGGGAGCAGTGCACGACGCCCCAGGCCATGGGCGAACTCTTCGTGAATCCCCACGAATGGACGCCTCTCATCACCGAGCGCCTCATCGACTACGTCCGGGTGCGGGTATCCAAGGCGGGTGGCATCACGCCGTGCCGCAAGATCGCGAGCCTCTGCGAATCTTTCGGCATCAACACCGCCTGGCAGGAAGGGGGCGACAACGACCCGGTCAACCAGGCCGCGGCCGTTCACCTCGACATGTCGAGCTGGAGCTTTGGGATCCAGGAAGAGAACACCTTCAGCGAGGCGGAATACGCGGCGTTCCCCGGCGCCTGCGAGTTAAGGGAAGGTCACCTCTACGCCAACGACAGTCCCGGACTGGGGTTGGATATCGACGAGGATGCGGCGGCGAGGCTGCTGAACGCGGAGGACGCGGCTACGCCCCGGTACGCCGCGGAGGACCGCAGGGCGGATGGCAGTATCGTCCGGCCCTGAAACGGACTGACTCCCAACGAGTCCGGTTTCAAACTCGAAAATACGCAGGAGATTGCGCTAGGGCTTCGTATCGGCGTTGACAGGCGGCTCGTCATTGCCCAGGAACCGCTCCGCCGTGTTTCTCGTGGCCGGATTCGTCCTGAAATCTGCAATCCACGGCTCGCGGAAGTAGACCTGCTTCTCGCGCGGTAGTCCCGCGATGACTTCAGGCGGGGTCTTGAGCCGGTGCCAGTGTGTGGCCAGGTGGGAATAGGCGTTGAGGACGGTGACCCGGGGCTCGTCCCGGTTCCACACGGGACCGGCGTGACAGGTGTTCTCGGTGAAGAACACCGCGCTCCCCGCGGGACAGGCGTAGGTCATGAGGAACTCGCTTCGCTTGCCGTCCTCCAGTGACATGTGATCGGGATGCATGGGGAAGTTCGCCTTGTGGCTCCCCACCACGAAATGCGTGCTCTGGTCTTCCATGCGTATATCCGTGAACTCGAAGATCACCCGGACCATGCCCGCGTAAATCTGTTCGCGCTGCACCCGGTAGCCGAAGATGGGATCGATCTGTCTGGGGCCACCCCCGTGCAGTTCCCCGTGCGCCTCTCCCTTGTTGCGCCACACGCAGCTGCAGTTTTCCAGGCGGAAATCCTTGCTGATGATCTCCTCAATCACGTCGATGACCGCGGGGTGGTCGATGAGCACGCTTGAGGGACCACCTGGCACATCGCGATGTTCCGGCGGTAGAGATTCCGGATCGTGCTTGATCAGGTAGATCTGATCGCGGATGTCCTTGACCTCATCCGCGGTGAGTATGGCCGGCCGGACCAGAAACCCGGTCAGGTCGAATCGGAAGCGTTCTTCGTCGGTTAGGGACATGGGGTGACTCCTCGCACGTATTCTCGTTAAGCACCTAAACTACTGGCCCAAAGCATCGAACTCCAGCCCAACCCGAATCGCGGAACCCGCGCCTGCATAGGTGAATGCCTCGTTGATCTCAGTGAATGAGAAGGTGTCGGAGATGATCTTGTGGAAGGGGTATTTGTCCCGTGTGCGGCTCAGGAATTCGAGGGCGCGCGGGATTACCCAGGGTTCATACACGATTACCCCTCGAATCGCCTTGCTGCACCGGACGATGTTGCCCGGATCGATCTCCGTCGGGAAGCCGAGGTTGATGTTGCCGATCCAGAGATAGCGGCCGCCCCACCTGAGCATGTCGATGCCTTCGGCGAGCACGCGGGGCGACCCCACGAACTCGGCGACCAGGTCGGCACCGACCCCACCTGTGTGATCCAGCACGAACTCAATGCGTGCTTTCATGTCGATCTCATCGACATTGAGGGTCTCGTCAGCGCCAAATTCCCGGGCGAGGGCAAGGCGCGCCGGAAACCGGTCGAGCACGATGATCCTGCCCGCCCCCATCTCCCGCGCTCCGGCGGGCGCAGAGGGGCCCGGTCCGCCCGCCCCCGGAATAACCACCGTGGCTCCCCGGGTGACACCGAGCGGGTTG
>VXWP01000030.1 GCA_009835325.1 Gemmatimonadota bacterium
CGTCGTTCAGCGCCGTCGTCTCCACCTCTTCGGTGGCGTAGAGTTTCTTGAGATGTTGTGTCGTTATCATCACATGCCCCCTTTGCGGTTTATCGTTGTACGCTGCACACATACTAGTTCATTACCAGCCGTTCCATGTCGCCGAAGTTGTCATACATGGAGGTGATGACCTGCTCGCCCTCTTCGAGCCCTTCCAGCACTTCGAAGTACTGGCTGTTCTGCCGGCCGAGCCGGATCTGCCGCCGCACGGCGACCTCGCCCGTGGGATCCAGCACGTAGATCCAGCGTCCGCCCGTCTTCTGGTAGAACCCGCCCCGGGGCACCTGCAGGGCGTCGGCCAGTTCCCCCAGGGCTACGCGAATCTGGAGCGTCTGCCCGCGGCGCAGGCCGTCCGGCATCCCTCCGGGAAACTCCATGTCCGCCTCGAACTGGCCGTCGATCACCTCGGGATACACCCGTCGGATCACTAGTTCGTAGGTCCCCCCGGCGAAATCGAAGGACCCCGCCTGGCCGATTCCGATGCGGGCGATGTAGTGCTCATCGATCGCGGTACGCACCTTGAAACTGCCCTCCACATCGATCTGGCCGAGCCTTTCGCCGCGGGCTTTCGATTCCCCGACCTCGGCCGCGAGGGAGGAGAGCAGCCCCTTGATAGGCGCGCGTAGCGTCAGGTTCTCCTCATTCTCCTTCACCATGTCCAGGTTCAGTTGCAGCCGGTCGATGGATTCCTCTAGTTGCTGGATCTGCACCGCCTGGAAGAGCGAATCCTGGCGAAGCGTCTCCACTGTGACGGCCCGCTTGCGCGTTAGATATTCGAGATTGTCACTGGCCTCTTCGTACTCCTGCCGTGAGGCCAGATCCGCTTCCAGCAACGCGGCCTGCCGCGC
This sequence comes from Gemmatimonadota bacterium, assembly GCA_009835325.1. Classification (NCBI taxonomy): domain Bacteria; kingdom Pseudomonadati; phylum Gemmatimonadota; species Gemmatimonadota bacterium. Next base: position 888 of record VXWP01000030.1, read on the forward strand.
GTGTTCCCGCTCCGCCTGCTGGAGATTGTAGTCCAGCTCCACCAGTTGTGACCGCATCTCCAGTCGCCGTTGTTCCATCGTAACCCGCGTCTGCCTGAGCTGGTTCGCTTCGCGGAAAAGCTCGGCTTCCCGCTGCATGACGTTGAGCTGCAGGTTTGCGTTGGATAGCCGCAGAATCGGCGTGCCTTCCTCGACATGCGCACCCTGCTCCACGTAGACCTCTTCCACGCGACCGCCTTCGACCGCGTCCAGGTAGATCGTCGTAAGCGGCATCACCGCGCCCTGCTCGACGATGTACTCCAGAAAGGGACCGTAGGTGATCGGGGCCGTGGTCAGCTTGCCCGCGTCGACATTCAATGCGGATGAGTCGATGGCCGAAAGCTCGTACGCCGCGAATGCGAGGATCAGCACGGCCAAGCCGCCGAGTGCCATCCTGCGCGGCGTAAATCGCTTCCTCTCGATCCTGCGATCCATCGTGCCGTGCTGTTCCTTGGGCTCCTCCGCCGTGAACATCTCCACCAGCCCCTTCGGTTTCCCACCGTGCTGCGTTGACTTTTCCATAATGTCCTCCTCATCATGACTGCGATTTTCGCCTTGTGTTACCGGCATGATAGCCGGAATGAGGATTCGGTTCCATAGGGTGATTCCTACTTATCCCCTGAGTACTTCAACCGGGTTCGTCTCTGCCGCTTTCACGGTCTGGAATCCCACGGTAAACCAGGTAACCAGCATCACGACGACGCCGGCGAAGATGAACGTCAACGGACTTGGTTCGATGCGATAGGCGAAGTCGCGCAGCCACACATCCGCCATGTAGTAGATCAAAGGGATGCCGACAACCCACGCGATGAGGACGTACAGCGTGAATTCCCGGTACAGGAGGACAACGACCTGGCCGACCGTGGCCCCCATCACTTTACGAACGCCTATCTCTCTGATGCGGCGCTGGACCATGAAGGCGGACAGGCCCAGGAGCCCGAGGCAGGCGATCAGAATCGATACGGTAGATCCTGCCGTGAAAACGGTCCGGAGGATGTGATCGTCTTCATAAAGCCCGGCTACCTTGTCTGTCATTAACGCGAACTCCGGCTCCGGAAGATCGGGGTAGACCTGGTTCCATTGGTCCCTCAGGATGCGGAGCGCGTTTGCCTCGTTACCGCTGTCGATCTTGACTACAATAGAACCGTATTGACCCCCGTATTGCGCCAAAGCGATCCTCATGGGATGAATCCCCTGACGTAACGATTCCACGTTGAAATCCCGTACGACGCCAATCACCTCGCACCGCACCCACTCATTGTCTAACTTGTCCGGCCCTAAAAGTTCCGTACCGACGGGATCTTGCAGACCCAGGACGCGGACCGCCGTCTCATTGATCAGGCACGCATCGGCGTCCGTAGACTTCTCCCGAGCGTAAAATCGCCCTTCAACCAACTCAAGCCCCAGTACATCGGAGAATTCGTAATCTGCACTGAAACGTTGAAAAGGGGTTAGCTGGTCATCCGGAACGCCCTCCAGCTTTACTCCACCGATGGAAAACGCCTCTCCAAAGATCGTGGACGACCGTCCCATTGCCAGGATTTCGGGATGTCTGAGCGAGTTATTTCTGAATACCTCATAGCCGCGCTCCGGCAGATCGATGATGACGACGCCACCTTGCTCAAACCCCAGGTCTTCGCTCATTATGTAGTCAAGCTGATCCGAGATCGTCCACGTGCCGATGATCAGGACGACTGAGACGGTAAACTGAAACACGATGAGTATTCTGCGGAAGATCGCGCCAGTGGTCCCGGATACAGACGAGCCCCGCAACACGGCTGTCGGCAGGAAGGAAGAAATGACGAACGCGGGATAGGTACCCGCGAGCATCCCGACGAGCAGGACCACACCCGCGAGCATCAGCATCGTGTCCGTCGTGAATTCCAGGATGATGTGCTGGTTGAACAGATTGTTGATAGAGGGCAGCAGCGCCTGAAGCAACACGATGGACAGTCCCAGGGCGAACAAAGTCAACAACACCGATTCGCCCATGTATTGCAGCATGGCGTGAGCCCGCGTGCCGCCCAGCACCTTTCGCATACCCACTTCACTCGCACGACTCATCGACCTGGCTGTCGTCAGATTGACGAAGTTGGCACAGGCGAGCACCAGTATGAAGGCCGCCAGAAGGAAGGCGACATAGACGGTGCGGATATCCCCGGTGCCGCCTCCTTGCATCAAATCGTAGGTGTACAGGTGTATTTCACCGACAGGCCGGAGATAGGGATTCGCTTCGGCGCCGAAAGCCCGCAGTCGATCTCCGAGGTATCTTTCGATGAAATCGGGCAATTGCTCGTCCAGTTCCAAGGCGGAATACCCTTCTCGCAAGAGGAGGTAGGTATAGACGGTGTAATTGAGACCTTGATCCTGCATGTTGGCGGGCTCGCCCCAACCCAATGACTCGAGCGTGACGTAGGAGATCAGGAAATCGAAGTGCACGTGAGAATTCTCCGGAAGGTCGTACACGACGCCCGACACAGTCAGCGGCAGCGTGTTGCCTTTCCCCAGGTCCAGGGTGATCGGAGAACCCGTGGGATCCGTCTCGCCAAAGCATGTATTCGCCATGGATTCCGAAAGGACGACCGTATGAGGTCTGGTCAGGGCCGTGGCGGGCGTGCCTCTGGCCAGGGGCACGGTGAAGACGTCGAACAGGGTCGAATCGGCAAAGAAAGACGCCTTGCCGCGTACCGACCTGTTTTCAAGCTGTACCAACTGCTGTTCAGACAACGGCCGCAGCCTGGTCAAGTTTTCTATGGACGGGTAGTCGGCAAGTAACACGGGGCCCCAGGCCGATGGCGTTGTGCCGGTCTTGTTCTCGGTGCCGCCAAAAAAGATACTGCCTTCAATCCGGTACATGCGGTCTTGCTTCAAATTGTAATCGTCATAACTGGTTTCGTACCGAATGTAGAGCAGCATCAGGATGCATCCCGCCAGGCCAAGGGTGAGACCGATTACGTTGACCAGAGAATACCCCTTGTGTTTCAAAAGATTCCGTATGGCTGTCGTAATGTAGTTGCGTATCATGTCACACCTCCGTACCTCAGGTTTATGTCACGAATTCAGTCTCTTCAAAGCTGGACTCACTCCCCCCTCGGCCCCGTCACGTCCCGGCGGAGGAAGAGCCAGAACGCGGCCGCACCGGTCACGACGGTGTAGGCGAACATGACGAGGAGTGGATTAAGGTACAAATCAACAAAGGAGGCAAAGACGCTTGCGCCTTCATTTGCGGGCAGCACGAAATCGATCTGCGAGACCATCATGACGTTGGGCGCGAGCATGTAGTCGCCGACGTTCGGACTGAACAGCGCGATGAGAGGGTTGACGGTTAGAATCTCAAATAAGAGATGCACCAGCGTGATCGAAACGCCAGCCGTCCCCGAGCTCGTCAACACCGTAAAGAACAGGGACACCACGATGTATGGAAGCAGTATGCAGATCACCTTGCCGAATAACACCGCCGCGGACGACCACTGGCCGGCATCCGCGGTGATCAGGTCTTCACCGGTCAGGAGCGCCGCCACCAGGCTGCTGACCACGACCACAAGGGACAAGATGAGCAACCCGGCGCCTGACGTCAGCGCTATCGACAGCGCCTTCGCGCCCAGGAACTCCCAGCGCCTCACGCCTCTACTCATTACCGGCCGAAAGGTTCCCAGAGTGTATTCCCTTCCGAAAAAGGACGCGGCCAGGATGATGACCAGGACGAGCACGGTATCCTTAACGGATTTCAAACCGTTGGCCAGACTGCCCGGAAGGATGCAGTGATTCGCGAAACGTTGCCTTCCGGTTTCAAACTGGTCTCGGATTTCGGGACACCGCTCCCGGAGAGTTTCCACTTCCTGCCGGGCCTGTTCCCGGAACTCGTCTGGAACGTCCGTCAGAAGGGAATCAACCGTCCCATCCTCGATGTCGTCACAGGAAACCCGGATGACCGACTCCTCTTCGCCCGCATTCGCCGGTACCGAGACGACGACGTACTGATCGGCAGGGGCGGAATCATACATCGTGGTGTAGGCGACCCAGAAATAGATTTGGTTGAGCATGACAAGCACGGCCAGGATTATCCAGGGCATCCGTAGCCGCCGGAGTTTGAACAACTCCCATCGCGTGAGGTGCAGTATTCGGCGTATCATGAGTCCTCCCCTTCACTGCTGCCCGTGACTTTGAAGTAGTATTGCTCCAGGGACATCTGCTCCGCTGACATCTCGGCGACGTAGACGTCCGAGCGGCCGAGGGCTGCAGTCAGTTCCGGCGATCGTTCCGTGGGGACCGCAACCAGGATTTTTCCGTCCTCCACGGTGATCTCCCCGACCCACTCCAGAGCGGACAGTATTTCCATCGCTTTTTCGTTATCGGTGGTACGAACGCGAAGCTGATTCGCGGCCAGCGAGTGGACCAGGTCGTCGAGTCGGCCCTGGACGACGAGTCTGCCCCGTGAAAGGATGGCGACGCTGTCGCACACCTGCTCGACTTCGTGCAACAGGTGGCTCGACAGGAGCACGGTACGGCCTCCGGTCCCGAGGCTTCGGATCAACTCCCTGATTTCGGCCATGCCTTCCGGGTCCATGCCGTTGGTGGGCTCGTCCAAAAACAGGATTTCGGGGTCGCCGAGAAGGACGCACGCCAGTCCCAGCCGCTGCTTCATACCCTGGGAGTAGGTGCGGAAGCGGTCGTTCGCGCGACCGCCGAGCCCCACCTTTTCAAGCAGTTCGCTCAATTCTTCGCGGTTGCTCTTCCCGGATATGCCCTGGAAGTAGGCGAGGTTGTCTCGGCCGGACAGGTCGGGATAGAAACAGGGGGTCTCCACGATGGCGCCAGTGCGGCGCAGGGCTTCCCGGTGGGAGATGCCGGCGTCCAGCAGCCTGAAACGGCCCGAGGTAGGCTTCACGAGTCCGAGCAGCATACCCATGGTGGTCGTCTTGCCCGAACCGTTGGGACCAAGCAGTCCGAAGATCTGACCGCGCGGCACCGTCAGCGAGAGCCCGTCCACGGCTACGATGCGGCCGTAGTGTTTGGTGAGGGATTCGGTCCGTATGGCGAAGTTGTTGGAATTCATCTGATCCGCCTCCTTCACAAGTTGGTCTGAAGCATCTACCCATAAAGGAACGGAAAGCCGGACCGGATTTCTATAGGGTGTATCCCTATTTCGCGGGTTTTTTAACCGGAATCGAAGAAAAACTTGATGCCGGTCTTGGACGGGGTGGTGCGTCTGCTTTAAACGAACGTGCTCATTCTTCCAGATTTATCAGACCAAGTTTGATGGCCGATCGGATCAGATCGGGGAGACTGTGCGTGTTTAGTTTCGCCATCAGATTGATGCGATGGTTTTGCACGGTTTTTGCACTAATTCGCATGGTTTCAGCAATCTGCCGATTGGATCGTCCCGATGCGATCAGTCGAAGGACTTCGTGCTCACGGGGAGTCAGCCGGGGCGGCGTACCCTGGGGGTTCTCCCAATACTGGTCATCGGCATGATCCATGGCCCGGGATTGGTACGTGACGCCCCTGCAGACTGTACGTATCGCTTTGACCAACTCTTCGCCGGCTGATTTCTTTAGCACGTAGCCCCGGGCGCCGTTGTCCAGCGCTTTCCGGATCAGTTCGGGATCCGAATGCATCGACATCATGACCACCTGGATCTCGGAAAACGACGCGCGTATCCTCCTTGTCGCTTCTATACCGCCGATACCGGGCATCTCGACGTCCATCACGATGACGTCTGTCCGAACTCGATGCACAACATCCATCACGTCCCGGCCGTCCGTAGCCTCGGCGACTACTTGAATATCGGGTTCCTTCGAGAGCAGATCCCGAAGGCCATGCCGAATCAGGTGATGATCGTCTGCTATGATCACTCGTATCATGTGTGTTCCGTGATTCGTCCTGCCGTCCCAATGTTGGCTTCAGATTAATCCGACTCTTGCTCAATTTTAACACTGAAAAAGAGAAAATTCCATAGGGTGTTTCCCTATGTTCCGTATTTTCGGACGGTCTTAGGGGGTTGAAGAAGGTGATAGAGGTGGACTGCGGCCAACCGGATCACTACCGTTCGGGGAAAGACAACGGCTCATTCATCCAGGAAGGCGAGACGGTGCTTGAGCGCTACGAGTATGAGATCCGGCAGGCTGTGGACTTCCAGCTTTTTCATCAGGATCGCACGGTGTTTTTCCACGGTCTTGGCGCTGATGCTCAGGACCTCCGCGGCGGCCTGGTTGGTATGTCCCTCGACGATGAGCTGAAGTATCTCCCGTTCGCGGGATGTAAGCTGCTCCAGAACGGTAGATGACTCATTCGTCGATTCCGTCTGCAGGAATCCCGATAGCACCGTTTGGGCAATCGAAGGAGAAAGATAGATTTCGCCCTTGTTGGCGGACCGGACAGCGATCAGGAGTTCCTCCACGACGGAGTTCTTGAGGAGATACCCGCTGGCCCCGCATCGGAGTGCCTGGCGAACCACGTCCTCTTCCGAATGTATGGATAGTATGACGACGCGGGTATCGACGGATAGCGTCTGAATCCGCCGCGTGGTCTCGATACCGTTCAGCAACGGCATGGCGATATCCAACATGGCTACATCCGGTCTCTTCCGTTGTACAAGGTCCAGTGTCTCGTGACCATCGGCCGCTTCGCCGACAACTTCCATGTCCTCGGCCTTTTCGATCAGCGATACGATGCTTTGACGGACCAGTTGGTGATCGTCGGCTATAACGATCCTGATCATTTCTCCTCCAGAGGAATGGTAGCGACCAGACGGGCTCCCGCGCCTGGTTTCGAGTGCACCTTCATACGGCCGTTCAGCGATTCGAGGCGTTCCTGCATATCGATCAAACCGATTCCTGTTTCATTCTGATCGGAAAGTGTATCTGCAAGATCAAAGCCCTGGCCGTTATCCTGTATTGATAGTTGCACCACTTCACCATTGCGTTTCAAGCTTACATCAACGTGAGAGGCTTGTCCGTGTTTGGCACAGTTCGTCAGCCCTTCCTGCAGTATACGATACAGGCAGATATCGAGTGGATTCGAGATCGCTGTAGTATCCATGCCAACGTATGAGACCGGTATCTGAGTTTGTTGCGTGAAACGCTTGCAAAGTCCTTCCAATGCTGAATTCAGCCCGACTGTATCCAGTGTCGGAGGACGAAGATTATGGGAGATCGCACGTAGTTTCTCCAGCGTATCGTCGGCCAGTACTACAGCGTCATTCAGCCGTGCTGCAGTGTGATCGGTATTCCCGGACAACTCGTTCCGGGTTATCTCCAGGCTCATTTTCAGCGCCGTAAGCGCCTGTCCGGTATCATCATGGAGATCCCGCGCCAGCCGACGTCTTTCAGATTCCTGAATGTTGATGAGTCGGTTGGAAAGTCTCTTGAGGCGTTGTGTCTGCATTCTCAGCGATGTATTTGCCTTTATGTTTTTCAGCACCATCTCCAACTCGGCAGCCAGTACCAGTAACTGTTCTTTTTCTTCGCCGGTAAAGGGCTCTTCCGAGACTTTGGCTCCAATTGCGATACAACCTTGAGTATGCAATTCACCACGTAGTAAGATGATGAGTTCGTAACCGAGATCTGAAACCCGATTCCGGACATAAGGGTCTTCAGACTCGACTAATGGTCGTTCTGGAGACATCAGCTTCAACAACGCTTCGATTTGGCCAATTGACGCACTGAAGAAGGCTTGGTCTTTTTTGGGCTCACTGTTGAACTTCTTGTTTACGTCGTACCAGGCAACCGATATCGACTTCCGAGGTCCATCGTTGAGGTAGATTGCTACATATGAGATGTCCAGCACCTCGAGCAGTTCACTTCCTGTACCATTAAGAAGGGCGTTTCGATCCTGAAAATGCGTTAACTCGCGTCTGAGCCTGAAGAGTCGCTGCCGGTTCTCGATTTCATCACGAAACAGGTATCGGTCTATAAACCGGATGACGGCTGGTTTTGCCAGGGTCCAGCCTCCGACGAGTATCAGGATGAATCCCGCGGTAACAACCATAATCAACAGGTCGGAGACTTCTACACCAGTAGCCGCGAACGTTATCGTTTCATAGATAATCAGGAGCAACCCGAGACTCAGCAGGAGATTCACACCCTGGTTGGATATAAATTGCCGAAGGCTTTTTCCGACGATGAACCTGAGGCCGAATACCCGGTGAGCCAGCACTGAATATGCAAAGGAGAGCGGCAAAATGCACTTCAACCCGACGAGGACAACATGATCGAGCAACCAGACGAGCAACGGAAATATGGCACCTTGCAGCGGTACCATAACCCATGTGACCATGAGTGTGCCTGGTTGAGTTATGGTCCAAACCGGTGCTAAAACGAAGGCTGACACAAATCCGACGTTGATGAACTGCAGGCGCGTGTACTGCTGTCGACGCGCGACGGATCGTTGGGCGAGAAGCAGGCAGGCCGCTATTAAAACAACAAGAACGGGTAACGCAGGGACTGGAACGGATTCAACCAGAGAGATGATGGTTTGTATCGAATCACTGTTCCAGCCATTGGTCAGACTTAGAAGATAGATAATTCGAAGGACGATCCAGGCGAAGAACGGTATCAGAATCCACGACGCCCGTTTTCGCATCCATGATCCGAGTTCGGTTTCGGTTGGGAATACGGTCAGGATGCTGAACAGGAGCCAGAACTCAAGGAAGTAAGCCAGGGTAATGACGAATATACTGAGTGATAATATCCAATCAGGCCAACCGGCGATCATGGGATGGAATGCAGGCGACACGGAGAGCGCTGTCGCGAGAAAGAGCAAGGCGCATTGAAAAGCGGTTTTATTGCCTGGACGCCTGAACCCCATCCACGTTCCGAAGACCAGCAGGACCATTGGAAAGATCAGATAGGGACCTCGCTGGAACCAGGTCATCGCGCCTGCGCTCAGTACGAGTTCCTCCTGATTGACCTCGACGGCGTACCGTACATGTTCTGTGGCCTCAAGCGTGAGGATACCGTTTTGCATATTGCCGTCGCGAAGCCAGGCGAGATTGAATTGGTCACCGGGCTTGCTCCGCAAACGCGCCTGGAAATAGGCTTCCGGACGTGTCCTGAGATCCGTCCCATCGATGGAGATCACCAAATCGCCCGGTCGCAATCCGGCTCTGTCCGCAGGGCTGTCCGCGTCTACTTGCGTGACTTTAATACCGCCGTCCTCGCGTATGCGAACGAGATGGAACCACGTGCCCTCCTGCAGATTGTTCACCGCGCTTTTCGTCAGTCCCTTCGTCTGTATCATTTCATTTCCGAAGAACTGGATGCCCGGCGACCAGTGCTCGATCTGTGTAAACCGGACCAGCGTCCACACGACCAGACCCATCTGTGCGCATAGCGCAACGACAAGCGTGCTGAGCAAAAAGTAACGCAGTCCGATTGTTTTTAGAGGTTTCAACGGTAGGCTACATGGATGAGTAGGCAACGGACAAACGAGATGCCGCAAACCGGAATCTTCGTATCCTGCCATATTTCAATGCAATGGTGTAATTACATACATAGTCGACCAGCGGGTTGATGTCAACTATGGGTGATGGGATCAGTCTGGCGCAATGGCCTAAAACCTTGACACCTGAAGCCGGATCGCAACATATTAGAGTTTTCCCTGAAAGTTGACGGTCGTACAGACGATCTTACTGAAAAAAGCGTAATACTAAGGAAAGCGCAGTCCCGAAGAGGAGGGGTGTTCGTGAAGGAATATAACATCGAAAAAATCAGAAACATTTGCCTCGCGGGCCACGGGGGGAGCGGCAAGACCTCCCTGGCGGAAGCCATGCTCTTCAACACCGGCGCCACGAACCGGCTCGGTAGCGTGGACGACGGCAACACGGTTTCGGACTACCGCGAGGAAGAGATCGAACACCGCATTTCCATGAACCTGACGCCGCTGTACTGCGAGTGGAACGACCACGACCTCCATATTCTCGACACCCCGGGTTATTCCGATTTCACCAGCGAAGTGCACTGCGCGATGCGCGTCACCGACAACGTGGCCATCGTGGTCAAGGCCATCGAAGGCATCGAGGTGGAGACGGAGCGCGCCTGGGAATACGCGGATCAGTACGGCCTGCCCCGCATGGTGGTGGTCAATCTCCTGGACAAGGAACACGCCGACTTCTACGACGCGCTGGGCCGCCTGCAGGAACGCTTCGGCACGCAGGCCGTTCCTGTCCAGATTCCGATTGGAGAGGCCGATGGATTCTCGGGTGTCGTCGACCTGGTCGCCATGAAGGCGGTGACGTTCGTGGGCGGCGACGGCAAGGGCAAGCGCTCCGAGATCCCCGGAGACCTCGCCGACCAGGCGGAGGAACACCGGGAAAAATTGGTAGAAACCGTGGCGGAATCCGACGACGAACTGCTGGAGGTCTACTTCGAAGAAGGCGCGTTGACCGATGAGCAGCTCCTCGAAGGGTTGCGCAAGGGGGTGAAGGACGGCGCCATCTTCCCCGTGCTGGCGACGTGCGCCTCTGCAAACATCGGCGTCTCCGGCGTGATGGACGCGGCGGCCGCGTACATGGCTTCTCCGGCGGACCGTCCGGCGGTGTCGGCAACCCCATCGAGCGGCGGCGAGGAAGTCGCGCTGGACCCGGATCCGTCCGGCCCGCTGGCCGCGCTGGTGTTCAAGACGGTCTCCGAGGCCCATATCGGGGAACTGACCTACTTCCGGGTTTTTTCCGGAGAAATCAAGCACGGCGGCGACGTGTACAATTCAACGAAGAACACGTCGGAACGGTTCGGCCAGATCTACCACACCAACGGTCACGCCCGCAATGAACTGAACGTCATCCGCGCCGGCGAGATCGGGGCCACCGTGAAACTGAAGGACACCCACACCGGCGACTCCCTGGGTACGCGGCAGAAGTCCTTCGGCCTGGAATGGGTGGACTTCGCCGAGCCCGTGGCGAACGTGGCCATCCTGCCGAAGAGCAAAGACGACGAGGAGAAGATCAGTACCGGCCTTTCCCGGCTTCACGAAGAGGATCCCTCCTTCACCTTCCGGTACAATTCCGAGATCAAGCAGCTGATCCTGGCCGGGGCCGGTGAAATGCACCTTGACCTCATCGTAGAGCGCCTGAGCCGCCGTTTCGGCGTGGAAGTCGAGATGGTGCAGCCGCGCATCCCTTACCGGGAAGCGATCAAGGGCAAGTCCGAGGCCCAGGGCCGGTTCAAGCGGCAGAGTGGCGGTCGCGGCCAGTTCGGCGACGTCTGGTTGCGCGTGGAACCCAGGCAGCGCGGTGAAGGGTACGAATTCGACAACGGCATCGTCGGCGGCGCGGTCCCCAGCCGGTTCATTCCGGCCGTGGACAAGGGCATCCAGGAAGCCATGGTGGAGGGCGTGGTCGCCAAGTATCCGGTGGTTGACCTGAAGGCCACGCTGTACGACGGCTCCTTCCACACCGTCGATTCGTCCGAAATGGCCTTCAAAGTCGCCGCGTCCATGGGGTTCAAGAAGGCCTTCTTGGAAGCCCGTCCCGTCCTGCTCGAACCGATCTACGAAGTGGATGTGGTCGTCCCCGAAGACTACATGGGCGACGTAATGGGCGATCTTTCCAGCCGGCGTGGCCGCATCCTGGGCATGTCGCCCCGGGGGAGTAACCAGGTGGTCCGGGCGGAAGTGCCCCTGGCCGAACTGTATCGGTACTCCACCGTGCTGCGGTCCATCACGCACGGTCGCGGAAGCCATGCGCGGAAATTCGTCCGCTACGAGGAAATGCCCAGGGAAATCGAAACCAAGGTCATCGAAGAGTCCAAGGCCCTGGAAGAGGAATAGCGGCGGCGTAGTAAGCGCGGCGGGAAGGTCTCGGCACGAACATGTGCCGCGAGTCGCCGGACCGACGCACGAAAGTCTGAATAAATGGATCCTTTACTTAAAGTAGATAACCTTTCGACCCACTTCCTCACCCGCGGCGGTGCGGTGCGTGCCGTGGACGACGTCAGTTTCGAGGTGGCGGAAGGCGAAACGGTGGGCATCGTGGGGGAAAGCGGTTGCGGCAAGAGCGCCACGGTGCTTTCCATCATGCGGCTCATCCCGAGCCCCCCGGGCCGCATCGTCAGCGGCAACATCCTTTTCCGGCCCGGCGCCGACGAACCCGCGGTCGACCTGCGCACCATTCCCGAATCCGAAATGCAGGAGATCCGGGGCAATATCGTCTCCATGGTGTTCCAGGACCCCATGACGTCGCTCAACCCGGTGCTGACCATAGGGTGGCAGCTGCGGGAACCGCTACAGCTTCATCTCGGCCTCGACAAGAAGCAGGCCACGGATCGCAGCATCGAACTGCTGCAGATGGTCAACATCCCGAGTCCGGAGCAGCGCCTGAACGACTACCCCCACCAGTTCAGCGGGGGGATGCGGCAGCGCGTCATGATCGCCATGGCCATCGCGTGCAACCCGAAGCTGCTCATCGCCGACGAGCCGACCACGGCGCTGGACGTCACCATACAGGCGCAGATCCTGGAACTGATGATGAAGCTCCAGGAAGAACTGAACATGTCCGTCGTCATCATCACCCACGACCTCGGCGTGGTGGGCGAGGTGTGCGACCGGGTGATCGTCATGTACGCCGGCCGGATCATCGAATCGGGGCCGGTGGACACGCTGCTCGACGATCCGAAGCACCCCTATACCCACGGGCTGCTGCAGTCCGTGCCCAAGCTGGGTCCCACGGTGAAGGAACGCATGGAACCCATCGACGGCGTGCCACCGAACCTGATCCAGCTGCCGCCCGGCTGCCGGTTCGCGCCCCGGTGTCCGAGCCGTTTCGACCGGTGCGAGGAAGATCCGGCGCTGAAGGACGTGGCCTCGGAGCACGACTGCGCCTGCTGGCTGTATTAAACCCTGGAGGACGCGTTGAACGAGCCTCTGCTGCAACTGGACAACGTAGTCAAGCACTTCGAACTGGAAGAAGGGATGGGCCGCAAGGAGGAAGGCGGCACCGTCCGGGCCCTGGACGGCGTCTCCTTTTCCATCAATCGCGGCGAGACCTTCGGCCTGGTGGGCGAGAGCGGCTGCGGGAAGTCCACCCTGGGACTGACCGTGTTGCAACTGTACCGCCCCACGGCGGGGAAGGTCTTCTTCGAAGGCAACGACCTGGCGGACATGTCCGAGGATGACCTGAAGCCCATTCGCAAGCGGCTCCAGATGATCTTCCAGGACCCCTACGCCTCGCTGGACCCGCGCATGACGGTGGGGAACATTGTTCAGGAACCCCTCGACATCCATCGTGTGGGCAACCGGCAGGAACGCAGGACGAGGCTGGTCAGTCTCCTCGAGATGGTGGGACTGGGCGAGGCCTACGTGGACCGTTATCCCCACGAGTTCAGCGGCGGCCAGCGGCAGCGGATCGGCATCGCCCGGGCCATCGCGCTGAACCCGAGCCTGATCATCTGCGACGAGCCGGTTTCCGCCCTTGACGTGTCCATCCAGGTCCAGATCCTGAACCTGCTCCAGGACCTGCAGAGCGAGCTGAACCTGACCTATCTGTTCATCGCCCACAACCTGGCCGTCGTCGCCCACATCAGCGACCGCATCGGGGTCATGTACCTCGGCAAGCTCATCGAGGCGGGCCGGACCGACGAGGTGACGGACAACCCCCAGCACCCCTACACGCAGAGCCTGCTTTCCGCCGTACCGGAAATCAGCAAGCGGCGTCAGAAGCAGCGCATTCAGCTCACGGGCGACGTCCCCAGTCCGGTCAACCCGCCCTCCGGCTGTCGTTTTCATCCCCGCTGCCCCATCGCGAAGGCCGACTGCGCCGAGCACGAGCCGGAACTCAAACAGAACGACAGCGGCCATTGGGTGGCCTGCCATTACGCCTGAGGCGCCGCGCATACCTGAGGCGCCGCGCATACCTGAGGCGCCGCGCCCGCACAACTAATCCGAACATGTCCTCTTCCTCTCCTTCCGGCGCGCCTTCACGGCCGCGGTACGACGTCATTACCTTCGGCGAGACGATGATCCGGTTCTCGCCCGTGGACGGCGAGATGCTGGAACAGGCCGATTATCTGCGGGCCGACGCGGCGGGCACGGAATCCAACATGGCGGCGGCCCTGGCGCGGATGGGCGCCGGCGTAGCCTGGGTCTCCGTCCTCCCCGCCCATCCCGCTGGCCGGTGGATCGCCTCCAGACTGGCCCAGCACGGGGTGGACACGTCCCACGTGGCGTGGCAAGGCGACCAGGACGAGCCGTCGGGTGGACAGACCGAGCAGGGCGATCAGGCCGGGCAGTCCACGCGGCCCAGTCGGCCCAAGCGGACCGGCGTATTCTTTCTCGAGCCTGGTTCGCCGCCGAGAGGCAGCCGGGTTGTCTACGACCGTGCCGGGTCCGCGGCGACCGGCATGACGCCCACGGTGGTGGAACAGGCGCTCCGTTCCGGCGCCCGGATCGTGCATACGTCCGGCATCACGGCTTCCCTGAGTGCTGATTGCCGCGAGACGGTCGCCCGGGTCCTGGGCAACCGCGCGGAGGGTGGTTACCGGACCTCATTCGACGTCAACTACCGTGCCAAGCTGTGGTCGCCCGAGGAGGCCCGCGCCGTCCTGGAAACGATGCTGGGCGAGGTCGACATACTCGTATCGACGTCCGACGACGCGGCGTTGATCTTCGGGTTGGACGGAAAACCGGAGGAAACCGTCGAAGCCCTCCACGGGCGGTTCGGGAACGAGATCGTGGTGTTGACGCTGTCCGAGGGCGGGGCCGTGGGCTGGTCCGCGGAGACCGGCTTTCTATATACGCAGCCCTACGTGGTGGAACCGGTCGATCGGCTCGGCGCCGGCGATGCATTCGATGCCGGCCTGCTGTACGGCCTGCTGCGCGAAGATCTCGCGAACGGGCTGTCATACGGCACCGCGCTGTCCGCGCTGTGCCTGTCGGAACGGGGCGACATGACGTGGTCCACGCTGGAGGAAGTGAAGCGGTTGGCCCGTCCGGTCCGTACCGTCCGGTCCGCCCAATCTGCCCAATCCGCATCGTCCGCACCATCGGGGCCGTCCGCATCGCCCACACCGTCCACTCGGACCGCGGGATCATGAAGACGAAGGCCAGGTTCACCGTAGGCATTCATACCCGCCGGGCGCCGGACGAACAGGACCGGCCCTTCGGTCCGCCCACGGGGTTTTTCGAAGAGTGCTGCGAGGCGGCCGCCGCTTTGGACCTGCGTGCGGTCGTGTTCGACGCAGCGGACGTGGATGACGCGCAAGGGACGGTGTCTCCGGCCACGGTCGTGGACGGCCAGTGGGTCGAATGCGGCCCCGAGCCGTGGCCGGCGGTCATCTACGACCGGGCGCCCGTGCTGGATCCCGCCGGTTCTCCCGCCGCGGACCGCGCGCGAGGGCTGTTCGACCGGGCGGGCATACCCTTCGTGAATCCCGGGTCTTTCGTTCGGCTGGCGGTGGACAAACTGGAGATGCACCGGCGCCTGGCGGGCGCAGGCGTCGCCTTACCTCATACCGAAATCCTCGATGCCTACGCGCTGCGGGCGTTCCTGACGCGATACGATCACGTATACGTCAAGCCCAGGGTCGGCTCACTTGGAACGGGCGTCATGGAAATCGTCCGGTCCGCGGAGGGACGCCAGGTCATCAGGACGCTGGACGCAACTTTTGAGACACGTGGCGCAGGGCCGGCCATGGACCGGATCATGGCGCTGACCGCCGGAACCCGCGGGGAACCCATGGGTTGCCTGGTACAACAGGGGATATCGGCAGAACCGCCGAGCGAAAGGCATTTTCCGAGGTTTGACCTTCGGCTGCTCATGCAGAAGGACGGGCAGGCTCGGTGGGACCTTACCGGCCTGGCGGCCCGCATCGGGCAGACCAACGGCCCCACGACCAACCTGAGCAACGGTGCCCGTTCCGAGGAGGCCGAACCCGTCCTCGACACGGTGTACGGTCGGCCCATGAGGAAGGAGATCCTGCGCCGCGCCGAAGAGGCGTCTTTCACGGCCTGCCGCCTGCTGGACGCGGAACTCGGACCCATCGGAGAGGTGGGCCTCGACATCGTGCCGGACGCGGCCGGGCTGCCGTGGATCATCGAAGTCAACGCCCGCCCCGGCCGGAACGTGTTCAGGCGCATCGCCCGCAGCGAGGACGTCCCCGCTTCGGCCCGCCAGCGGTACGGCGCGATACGCCGCAGGTCGGTGGCCCGTCCC
Organism: Gemmatimonadota bacterium; assembly: GCA_009835325.1. NCBI lineage: Bacteria > Pseudomonadati > Gemmatimonadota > Gemmatimonadota bacterium. The sequence continues at coordinate 17,071 of VXWP01000030.1, forward strand.
TTCGAGTACGCAAGGTCCCTGGCCGGAATCGGAACGACCGCATGAACTATAAAGAGGCGCTGGACTATCTGTACGGATTCGTGGACTTCGAACAGCGGCCGGGCGCCGCCCCTGTTCGCATGGACCTGTCGGGCATAAGCGCCCTGACGAAAGCCCTGGGCCAACCCGAAGGGCAGTGGAATTCGGTGCACGTGGCCGGCACCAAGGGGAAGGGATCCACCGCCGCCATGATCGCGGCGATCGTGCGCGAATGCGGTTACCGCGTGGGCCTGTACACCTCGCCCCACCTCGTCTCCCTGCGCGAACGCATACAGATCGACGGCGAGCCCATTTCCGAACCGGATTTCGCCGAACTCACGGAACGCGCTCGCCCGGCGATTGAAGGAACCGGGCCGCGGTGGAAGGACATGGGGTCTTTTTTTGATGTACTCACCGCCCTGGCCTTTGTGTATTTTAGGGAACGCCGGGTGGACCTGGCCGTGGTCGAATGCGGACTGGGCGGACGGTTGGATTCGACCAACGTGATCCGGCCGCAGGTCTGTGCGATTACGCCTATCGGCCTCGACCACACGGACCGGCTCGGCGAGACGATCGCGGAAATCGCCCGCGAGAAAGCCGGGATCGTGAAGGAGGGCGTCTGCACCGTTTCGGCCGCCCAGCTTCCGGAAGCATCCGAAGCGATTCAGGAAGCCTGCCGGCGCCATGGGAGTGCCCTGGTGCAGGTGGGCGTCGACGTGCGTTACGCGCTCAAGGAAGCGGCGATCGGCCGGCAGGTGATCGACATTGAGGCCGCGGGCCGGACGTATGAAGATCTCGCGCTGCCGCTCTCCGGGTCGTATCAGGCCGCCAACGCGGCCATGGCGGTGGGGGTGGCACAGGCGCTGTCTGAAGGGGGCATGGAGATCACGGACCGGGGCGTGCGCCGCGGCCTGGCCTCGGTGCGGCTGCCCGGACGCATGCAGGTCCTGCAGGACCGGCCCTGGGTGGTGCTGGACGGCGCCCACAACGTGCTGGCTGCCGAAAGCCTGACCGACAGCCTGCGCGGCCTGTTTCCGGCCCGGCGCGTCATCGTCGTGCTTTCCGCACACCGTGACAAGAACGTAGACGATCTGTGCGCGGTCATCGCGCGCTACGCCGACGAGATTATCGTCCCCGAGCGGCGCGTGCTGCGGAAAAGGCAGGCGGATCCCGGGGACGTGGCCGCAGCCTGCATGCGTGCCGGAACGCAGGCGCGGACAGCGCCGTCGGTAGCGGCGGCTCTCTCCGAATCGATGGGCAGGGCGGGACCCGACGACCTGGTCCTGGTGACGGGATGCTTCGCGCTGGCGGGAGAGGCCCTGGAAGTACTGAACGAACTGGAACCCGAAGAAACGGCAAGTCGTTGAAAAACAATCGCGAAACCGTTGAAGAGAAACGCGGGGCCGCAAAAATATGCGCGAATCGGTTGAAGTGAATCGCGTAGCTGTTCAGGTGGTAAATTCCGGAGGGCGGAAGCCAATGAGCAAGGTCAATCAGACATGGGGAATCGCTTGGGTCCGGCCAGAAATGTGGCTGGCATCTTGCACCCTCAGTCTTTTCCTCATCGGGACGGGCTCGGCTATCGCGCAGACGACCGCCGATCCGCCGGCCGGGACAGAAGCTCCGGGTGCTGCGGAAGTTCCCGAAAACACGACCGGCGCGGAGATCCGGCCTGGAGCGCCCACCCCGCAAGCCGCGCCGCCGGACACCTCCCTGACGCCCGAACAGCGCCGGCAAGCCGCGGTGCAGCAGTTTCTGACCACTATCGCCCTTACGAAGAACAACCTCGGCGCTGTGTATTTCGAGCAGGGGCTGTACGACAGCGCCCAGGTCCATCTCGAACACGCCCTGGAGATCGCGCCGGGTTTCGCCGCCGCCTACCTCACGATGGGACTGGTACACCACGCCAGGGGGGATTCGGCCGCCGCGCTGGATGCGTTCATCAAGACCGTAGAGGGCGATACGCTCAGCGTCGCGCGCATGAGCACCGTACCGCCCGATACCGTCTATGCCTGGGCTCGAAGCCAGTACGACCGGATGATGGTGGGGATACCGAACCTGGCCGCGGCCCATACCGACATGGCGATCGCGTACAACCAGGGCGGGTACCTCAACGAAGCGGTCCACCACTACCTGCAGGCGATCGAGAACGATTCCTCTTACGTCGACGCCTACACGAATCTCGGCAAGGTCTATTCCGATACCGAGGAATACGAGCAGTCGGCCGAGGCCTACGAGAAAGTGCTCACCCTGTCGCCCCCGGAGGATCAGCTGCCCAGGATCCATCTCAATCTCGGCGTCGCCTACATGGGCCTGGAGCGCGTCGACGACGCGATCGCGGAATGGGAACGGGCCGCCGCGCTCGCTCCTGGCTACATGGACGCCTACATGAACCTGGGGACCGCCTACCAGAGCAAGAACATGCCGGACAGCACGCGGGCCGTCTGGGAAAGGGCTCTGGAGGTCGGAGGTCAGTCAGTCGTGCCCCGCGTGGCGCTTGCCCGCCTGGCCTTCGCCGAAGGCCGCCTTCCCGATGCCCTGCGTTACTACGGGGAGATCCTCGACCTGGGCGCGAGAGACCCGCGTATTTCCGCGGAAATCGCCCTGGTACACGAGCGGATGGAAGACTTCGACCAGGCGATCACAAACTATGAACAGGCCCTTGAGCTTGTGCCGGATAACGCGCAGCTGAAAGCCGCGTTGAACCGGGTCCGGCGGATCGTGGAGGAGCGGACGAAGGCCATCGAATCCAACAAGATCCGCGTCCGCCAGATCGTCGTCGCCACGCGGGAGGCCGCGGACGCCGTGATGGACCGGTTGACGGCCGGCGCCGATTTCGCCGAATTAGCCCGGGAGACCTCCATCGATTCGAGCCGGGACTCCGGGGGCGACCTCGGTTTCTTCGGTCCGGGCGAAATGATCCCGGAATTCGAGCAGGCCGCAATGGGGCTGGAGGTCGGCGAGCTCAGCGGGGTCGTTCAGACGCCCATGGGCTTTCACATCATCAAGCGGATCGAGTAAATGGAGCAGGTCGTCATCATCGGCGGGGGTCCGGCGGGTTATACGGCAGCCCTTTACGCGGCCCGGGCGAACCTGTCTCCCGTCGTGCTGACGGGCAGCACGATCGGTGGGCAGCTGTCGCTCACCAGCGAGATCGAGAACTTCCCCGGATTCCCCGAAAGCCTGGGCGGCATGGACCTCATGGACCGCATGAGGCAGCAGGCCGAACGTTTCGGCGCCGAGATGAAGTACGAGGAAGTCACCTCCGTAGCCTTCGAACCGGGGGCGCACCGGATCACGACGGACCGCAGCGAGTACACGGCAAAGGCCATAGTGATCAGTACCGGTTCGTCACCCCGCCTGCTCGGTGTGCCGGGCGAGGAAAGGTTCTTCGGACGGGGCGTCTCCACCTGCGCGACTTGCGACGGCGCCTTCTACCGGGACCGGAAAGTCGCCGTGGTCGGTGGCGGCGACAGCGCCATGGAGGAGGGGCTCTTTCTGACGCGCTTCGCGAGCCATGTCTGGATCATACACCGCCGCCACGAGCTGAGGGCAAGCCGGATCATGCAGGAGCGGGTCCTGAAACATCCGCAGATCGAATTGCTGTGGGGATCCGTGGTCGACGAGGTGCTGGGTGACGAAACCACCGGCGTGACCGGCGTGCGAGTGCGGGAACTGGAATCGGACCGGGTCCGGGAACTGGACGCCGAGGGCCTCTTCATCGCCATCGGTCACACGCCCAATACCGATCTATTCAGGGACAAGCTCGAAGTGGACGAGCAGGGCTACATCCTGACGGACCGGAGGCAGCACACCAGCGTGCCCGGCGTGTTCGCGGGCGGGGACGTGCAGGACCACGTATACCGCCAGGCCGTCACCGCGGCGGGCACGGGATGCGCCGCCGCCATGGAAGCCGAGAAATACATCGCTGAGAACGCGGACTAGGCCGTTCGGGCGTCGTGCTTCACCACGTCCAGGTTCGGGTCGCCTATGGTCACCTTGGAATGGGGCGGTACCGGTTCCGTCAGCCATACGCTGGCCCCGATCACCGAGTCGTGCCCGATCGTCGTTTCGCCGCCCAGGATCGTCGCACCGGCGTAGATGACCACGTCGTCCTCGATGGTGGGGTGGCGCTTGCCGCCCTTGACGAGCCGGCCGCCCTCATCCTTCCGGAAACTCAGCGCACCGAGCGTCACGCCCTGGTAGAGTTTCACGTTATTGCCGATCAGTGCCGTTTCCCCGATGACGACGCCCGTTCCGTGGTCGATGAAGAAACGGGTGCCGATGGTCGCGCCCGGGTGGATGTCGATGCCCGTGCGGCTGTGGGCGTGCTCGGACATGATCCGCGGGATGAGCGGCGTATTCCTCAAGTACAGTTCATGGGCGATCCGGTAGGTGGCGACGGCTTCCATGCACGGGTAGCTGAGAATGATCTCGTCGTGGCTCTTCGCCGCGGGATCTCCGTCGTAGGCGGCTTCCACGTCGCCCATGAGCAACTTCCTGATATCGGGAACGGCCTCCAGCAGTTCGAGCGCGATCCGGTCGGCGATCTCCTCGCAGGCCACGGGATCCTTACCCTTGCACTGCGCATCGTGCATGAGGCTCCGGGTCACTTCCTCTCTCAGGCGGATGTAGATGGTGTCCACCAGTCCGTCCACGTAGAAGGCCACGTTCTTCGTTACGAGAGGTTCGGCGCCGAAGTAGCCGGGAAAGCAGAGCGCCAGCAGGTCCTTCAGGATTCCGTAGACCCTTTCCCTGGAAGGCAGGTTCTTGCCGTCGATACGGTTCAGGCCGCCGAGCGCGTCGTAGGACTGCACGATCCGGGAGGAAATGGCGCCGATCTGGCTGCGTGTTTCGGACATGGTCATATTGACGTTCGGCACCAGCTTCTCTTCCGTGGTCTTATTGCGTCGTGATTCTCTCATGGTGCTCCAAACCGGTTATCGTCTGACGTTTTCCAAAGGTGTCCTGGGATACGCGGGGCCGGCTTTCCGTACCCTCGCGCGGCTGTCTGAATCTCGCGGAACCATCGCGGTAAGTCAAGCGGTTTCTGTCATTAACGGCTGCGCCGTGATCGTCCGGAAGCTGCTACAAACCAGTTGCCAGGGGAAGCGGTACGACCTTATATTGCAGTAGTCTGGCGTCGTTTTCCAATCCCCTTTTCACCGCGCAGCGGCCCAATGTATATCATTCGATCGATGGTCGTGCTTTTCCTTTACGCAGGCCTGCTTACACCCGCCTTGCCGACCGGGGGCCAGTCCGCCTCGCCTGCCGAAGCCCGGTCCGCCGGCCAGCATGCCGGGTTCATGGATATCGACGACGTGCATCCGGGCATGCGGGGATATGGCCTCACGGTCTTTCAGGATGCCCGGATCGATACCTTCGACGTCGAAGTGATCGGCGTCATCAAGAACCAGTTCTACACGGATCACGACATCATCATGGTGGGGGTATCGGGGCCCTATGTCGACGATGCGGGCGTCATCGCGGGGATGAGCGGCAGCCCCGTGTATATCGACGGAAAACTCGTCGGCGCGCTGGCGTACCGCTTCGGTTTTTTTCCGATGAAACCTATCGGTGGCGTCACGCCGATAGGCCATATGCTGGCCATACGCGAGGCCGTGGAGACAGAAACGAATCCGGGAAGTAACGCACCGGGCGGGGCGCCGGGCGGAATGGGCGGCGGCCGGGACGATCTAAATCCGTCCGATCTCGGTCCGTCCGGTCTCAAACCTATTGCCGTTCCCATGGTGTTTTCGGGATTCCACCCGAGCACAGTATCCCTTTTCGAAGATGAACTGCGCAGTCGTGGGCTCGTTCCGGTGGCGGGCGGCAGTGTGGCCGTTGCTTCCGGCGGCGGAGAAACCGGCAGTGTGGCCGGCGCTTCCAACAACACAGAACCCGGCAGCGTAGCCGGCGATGTCGCGGACCCGGAACAGTACGGCCCGGAGGCGCACGATGTCGCGGACCCGGAACAGTACGGCCCGGTGTCGGCCGGCGGGACGTCCCCCCTGGAACCGGGATCCGCCGTGAGCGCGCAGCTCATCCGGGGCGATTTCAATCTGGCGGGCACGGGTACGGTCACCTGGCGCGAGGAAGACGCCATTCTGGCCTTCGGGCATCCCTTCCTGTGGACGGGCGCCCTGAACGTCCCGATGAACCGGGCGGAAATCATCACGGTCATCCCGGACCAGGCCGGTTCCACCAAGATCAGCAGCGTGGCGGATGAAGTCGGTTCGGTCCTGTGGGACCACACGAACGGTATATACGGCCAGCTCGGCGATTCGGCGCGCATGATTCCGGTGGAACTCTCCTATGACGAGGCCGGCCACGCCCCTCGGAACTATCGGTTCGACGTGATGATGGCGAACGGCTGGACGCCGCTGCTGGTGAACATGGCCGTGTCGAATACGATTCTCGCGAACGGTCGCATGGCTGGCGAACGAACCATAACGCTCGGCGGCCGGATCGCCCTGAGGGACCATCCGGATGTCGTCTTCGACGACCAGTTTTCCGGCCAGGCGTCCCTGTCGGCGCTGGCCAGGGATGTGAACGGCGTGCTCAATTTCGTCCTCGACAACCGGTTCATCACCCCGATGATCGAGTCTCTCAGGATCGAGATCCATTCTTCCGACGAACGCAGTACGGCCGTCATCGAAGATGTCTGGTTCGGTTCGGAAACCGTCGAGCCGGGCGATACGCTCGAGGTCAGGGTGTACCTACGACCCTACCGGGGAGACCGCGTGGTCAGGCGAATGGACGTGACGATCCCCAAGACCGTATCGGCCGGACCGGTACAGGTACTGGTCGGTTCCGCCCGGGCCGTCACCCGCCACGATCTGAATGCCGTACCCCAGAGGTACAGGCCCACGGACGGCCCCCGGCTGATCGAACTGCTCAATAACCGCCGGACCGGCAACCGGGTATACCTGAAGATGTTCCAGGGCGGCGCGGGCGGCATGGTGAAGGGAAGAGAAATGCCCGGACTGCCCCCGTCGGTCCTCGCCGTCATGGATTCGGAGCGTACCAAAGGCAGTTTCGTGCCGATCCGCGAGAAGGTGGTGGCCGAAGAAACGATCCGCACGGACTACGTCGTCGCCGGGCAGAACTGGAGCCGGCTGACCGTGAAGCGATAGGAGCGATACTTGACCAAGGTACCGGGATGGCGAGTACTATGCATGGCCGTGGTGTTTCTGCCGGCGGCGTTCGGTGTCCTCGCGTCGACGCCCGTCATCTGGAAACAGGCCGGACAAGGGGACTTTATAAAAGGAGAAACCCGGGGCGTTTCCATTACCGGCAAGGGCCGCCTGACCCTGTCACCGGTCCTGGACCTCGTTTTCGAGAGCGACGAGCCGCTGATCTGGAGTCTCGCGGCCGATTCCAGGGGGAACCTGTACGCGGGTACGGGAAACGACGGCAAGCTGTACCGGATTGATCCTTCGGGCCGGTCCGAGGTGTTTTTCGATGTGGACGAGCTGGAAATCCGCAGCGTCGTGATCGATCGGAATGACCGGGTCTACGCGGCTACATTCCCTGATGGACGGATCTACCGGATCGACCCGGACGGGACGCACGCGGTGTTTTTCGATCCCACGCAGGATGGCGGCATGAATGGCCCGGACGGCGAGCCGGGCAGTGACCCGGACGACGGCAAGGGCAACGGCACGAACTACATCTGGTCGCTGGCGCTGGACGCCGGGGGCGGGCTCTACGCGGGAACGGGGGAGCAGGGTAGAATTTTCCGTATAGACGAAAACGGTGGGGCACACTTGCTGGCCGAGCTGGAGGAGGCCCATGTGATGGCCCTGGCCGTGGATGGATCGGGCCGGCTCATCGCCGGGACCGAACCGGGCGGTAGAGTCTACAGGATCTCGTCCGACGGCGCCATCTCGGTCCTTCATGATTCTCCCTACGGTGAAGTGAATACCCTTCTGGTGGGCGAAGACGGCGCGGTGTTCGCCGGCGCACTGAGCGGACCGCGTCGGGGCGCCCGCGGCGGCCGGGCCGGAACGGCGGGCGCTTCGATGCCGCCGCCTTCCACTGGCGCGCCCGATGATCCGGGCGGAGGTCCGATGCTCAACGCGATTCAGGTGACCGCCGCGGCAGAGACCGCCGATCGCCCGGCCGTCGGTAATTTCGCCACGGGAGGCAGCGTCGTCTTCAGGATCGATCCGGACGGCCGGGTGGAGGAGTGGTGGCGGTCCCAGACGGACGTAGGCCTGTCGCTGGCGATTCGCGGGGAAAACGAACTGCTCATCGGTACCGGGTCGAGCGGCCGGCTATACAGCGTCCGGGAACGGGGCGTCGGCACGCTGCTGAACGAACTGCAGGAGTCGCAGATCACGGCGCTTTCGCCCGACGCGTCGGACGGCGTCGTCGTGGCGACGAGCAATCGAGGAAACCTGTACCGTTTGCGCTCCACGCCGGTGCGCGAGGGCGAGTACGAGTCCGACGTCCGGGATACCCGGGGCATGGCGCGGTGGGGCCGTATCCGGTGGGAGAGCGAGCAGCCCCCCGGAACATCGGTCCGCCTGTTCGCGCGGTCCGGTAATACGGATTCTCCGGACCAGACCTGGAGCGAGTGGACCGGACCCTATACCGATCCGGCAGGGGAAGCCCTGGCCTGCCCGCCCGCCCGCTACCTGCAGTGGAAGGCGGTCCTGGGCACGCGGAACGATGAGACCCCCTCCGTCTCGTCCGTTTCGGCCTCGTACCTGACGCGGAACAATCCGCCCAGGGTGCATGGGGTCACGGTGTACGAGCCGGGCGTCTACCTGCGGGACGCCGCGCCGGGCCAGGTCGGGCAGTCCGCACAAGCCGATCTCCCCCCGGGCATCGCCGCGCAGGTCGGCGGCCGGGGTAACGGCCGCGGCCAGAACGCGTCCTCCGGGTCGCCCGCCTACCGGAAGGGCATGCGGGCGGTCGCGGTCCGGGCGAGCGATCCCGACGGGGACGGACTGTCTTACGAGATCTATTTCCGGGGCGAAGCGGAAGAAACGTGGAAAATTCTGGAGTCGGAACGGCGAACTCCTTCCTATTCGTGGGATTCCGAGACCTTTCCGGACGGCGAATACGTCCTCCGCGTCGTGGCCAGCGACGCCCCCTCCAATCCTCCGGACCAGGCCCTGGCGGCGGAATACTTGAGCGAACCCTTCCTGGTGGACAATACCGGTCCTCAGGTCACCCGGATCGACGTGGCGGGCGGCCTGCTGTCCTTCATGGTCCAGGACGGCGCCAGTCCTCTGTTCCGGGTCGAATACGCGATTGACGGAGGCGATTGGCGGGTGGTCCATCCCGAAGACGGCGTAACGGATTCGGAGACGGAGGCCTTCGAGATCGCCCTGGACGGCCTGGAGTCCGGAGAACATACCCTCGCCATTCGCGCCAGGGACACAGCCAACAACACAGGTACGGGGAAACGGGTCGTTACGATTCCCTGAGGAGGCAAGGTGTCGGGTCATTCCAAGTGGAGCACGATCAAGCGGAAGAAGGAGCAGAAAGACGCCGCCCGCGGGAAGATCTTCACCCGGGTCATCAAGGAAATCACGATTGCGGCGCGGCAGGGCGGCGGATCGGTCACGTCCAACCCCCGGCTCCGGACGGCCGTACTCGCCGCAAAGGCGGAAAACGTGCCCCAGGCCAACATCGACCGGGCCATCGCCCGCGGCACGGGCGAGCTGGACGGCGTGCATTACGAGGAACTGGTCTACGAGGGCTACGGCCCGGCCGGTGTGGCGCTGCTGGTGGAAGCGGTAACGGACAACAAGAACCGTACCACGTCCGAGATGCGCCATGCCTTCACCAAGAACGGCGGCAACATGGGTGAGGCGGGCTGCGTGGCCTGGATGTTCGACCAGAAAGGCACGATCGTGGTGGACAAGGACGGCGTCGACGAGGACGAGGTCATGATGGTCGCCCTCGACGCCGGCGCCGAAGACATCCAGGACGAGGGGGAGACCCTGGACGTGCTGACGGCCGTTTCCGATTTCGAGGCGGTCCGCGTCCAGCTCGAGGAGAGCGGTTTCGCCCCCCTGCGGGCGGAAATCGGCCGCATCCCGCAGTCGACCGTGGCCGTCGCGGGTCAGGATGCGCAACAGCTCCTCCGGTTGATGGAGGTCCTCGAGGACCACGACGACGTCCAGCATGTATACGCCAATTTCGACATAGACGACAAGGTGCTGGAGGAAATGAACGGGTAGCGGGTATCCATGATCATCCTCGGAATCGATCCGGGCAGCGTGATTACGGGATACGGCGTGATCGAGGCCCGGGGCAGGCAGTACCGGCTGTTGGACCAGGGCGTGTTGCGTCCGGGATCGCGAAAACCCCTGGCGGACCGGCTCAAGGTCATCTACGACGGCCTGTGCGAGGTCATCGACCGGAACCATCCGGAACTGGTGGTCGTCGAGTCCACCTTCGGCGGCCGGTTCCCCAGGGCGGCCCTCGTACTGGGCCATGCCCGGGGCGTCGCCCTCCTGGCTGCGGCGAACCGGGGACTGCAGGTCTGGGAATACGCCCCGCGCGAAGTGAAATCGGCCATCGTCCGCGCGGGAGGCGCATCGAAGCAGCAGGTACAGTACATGGTCAGCGCCATGCTGAACCTCGACCGGGGCCCCGGCCGGGAACCCCTGCCGGAAGACGCGTCGGACGCGCTGGCCGTCGCCATCTGCCACTATCACCGGATAACCGGAGGGATAAAGGCCGTTGATCGCATTCGTCGAAGGTGAACTGGTCGACAAGCAGCCCGACAACATCACGGTGTCCGTCGGCGGGATCGGCCTGCAAATGTTCGTCCCCCTTTCCACGCTCGAGGCCCTGGGTCCCGCGCGCTCGCAGGTCCGCGTGGAAACGGTGCTCCATGCTCGGGAGGACGGCATGCAGCTCTACGGTTTCGGGACCGAGGAGGAGAAGCGCCTTTTCGAAGTGCTGATCACCCTGCCCGGCATCGGTCCCGGCGTGGCCCTGAACATCCTTTCCGGCGCGACGGTCGCCGAGTTCACCGCGGCCATCATCAACGAAGACATCGGGAAACTGGTCTCGCTGCCCAAGATCGGCCGGAAGACCGCACAGCGGCTGATCATGGAACTGCGCGACAAGCTGGCCGCCATGGATACCGGCGGAACGCAGGCACTGCCCGTAGCGCCGGCGGGAGAGGCCCCCGAGGTGGACGACGCGATCACGGGCCTGGTGTCCCTGGGCCTCGATCATCCCGAAGCGCGCAGGCAGGTCATCCGCGTGCTGTCCGAAAGCCCGGAGACGCCCGTCGCGGAGGAAATCATCAGAACGGTGCTCAAAAACCAGAAAAGGCAATAGATGGACGAACGGGACTTCCCGCTTACCGACCCCGACCGGCTCGACGAGGATGCCGAGTTCGACCGCGCGCTGCGGCCTGGCCGTTTCGATGAATTCCCCGGCCAGGAAAAGGCCAAGGCGGAGTTGCAGCTCTACATCGAGGCCGCGAAGACCCGCGGCGAGAACCACATCGACCACGTGCTGCTCCACGGACCGCCCGGACTGGGCAAGACCACGCTGGCCACCATTCTCGCCAACGAGATGGGCGTGGAGATCCGACAGACCGCCGGACCGGTGCTGGACAAGCCGGCCGACCTTGCGGGCCTGCTGACCAACCTGCAGCCGGGAGACGTGTTCTTCATCGACGAGATCCATCGCCTGAACCACGTGGTGGAAGAGCACATGTACGCGGCGATGGAGGATTTCAAGATCGATATCCTCGTGGACCGCGGACCGAACGCCCGTTCCCTCGCCCTTAACCTGGACCATTTCACCCTGGTGGGCGCGACGACGCGCACGGGCCTGCTCACGGCGCCGCTCCTTGCGCGTTTCGGGATCCCCATCCGCCTCGATTTCTACACGCCGGACGAGCTTTACCTGATCGTTGCGCGGGCAGCGGAAATCATCGGCGTGGAGACCGACGAGTCCGGTGCGATGGAGATCGCCCTGCGGTCACGGGGAACCCCCCGGATCGCCAACCGGTACCTGAAGCGGGTGCGGGACTACGCCCAGGTCAAGCGTGACGGTCGCATCACCGGAGAGACCGCGAAGGCCGCCTTCGAAATGCTGGGCGTGGACCACATGGGGCTGGACGACATGAACCGGCTGATCCTCACGACCATCATCGAGAAGTACGAGGGCGGTCCCGTGGGCCTGAACACACTGGCCGTGGCCGTGGGCGAGGAGAGCGGTACGCTCGAGGAGGTATATGAACCCTTCCTCATCGTCCAGGGACTGATCAAGCGCACCCCCCGGGGCAGGGTGGCCACCGAACTGGCGTACGACCACCTGGGATTCACGGCGCCGCCTCCGCCTCCCAGGCCGCAGGCCGGACTGTTCGACAATCCGTGAATCTATCCGAATACGACTATACCCTGCCGGAAGACCTGATCGCCCAATACCCCGCCGAACCCCGCGACACGTCGAGGCTGATGGTGGTGCACCGGCGCGGCGGCGAGATCGAACACCGTACATTCCGGGACATCGTCGACTACCTGGCCCCGGCCGACACGCTGGTGCTCAACCGGACGCGGGTGATGCCGGCCAGGCTCCGTGGGGTGCGGCCGGAAACCGGCGGAAAGGTTGAGGTCGTGCTGGTCCGTCCGATCCGTCCGGCACGCCCGGCACTCGATACCGTGCCCACCCGCGCATCTTCGCCCGACCGCGTATCCGAAACATCTCGCGCGTCCGCGACAACTCGCGATACCAGGCCCGACCGCTGGGAAGCGCTGCTGAAACCGGGCGCACGGCTCGCGAAAGGGACGCGCCTGGAACTGGAGGGTGGCGTCCTGGCCGCCACCGTGGAAGACGACCCCGGGAGGGAGATTCGTCACGTCCGTTTCGAAGGGGACACGGACGTGGCCCGGATCATCGAGCAGGTGGGCCGCACGCCGCTGCCGCCCTACATACACCGCGCGCCGGACACGGAGGACCGGGACCGCTACCAGACGGTCTACGCAGAGGAATATGGCGCCGTGGCCGCGCCTACGGCCGGACTGCATTTCACGGCACCCCTGCTGGATCGCATCCGGTCGCGGGGCACGGCCGTGGTGCCGGTCCTGCTCCACGTCGGACCGGGAACGTTCCAGCCGATCCGCACCGACGACGTGGCGGACCACGAGATGGATGCGGAATACTACCGGGTGGAAGCGCACCAGGCCGAAACGATCCAGCGCAGGCGGTACGAGGGTCGCGTAGTCGCCGTAGGAACGACGACCGTACGCGTCCTGGAGACGCTCGCGGCGGGGGGCGGCGTCGCGGGAAGATCCGGGGGCGTGTCCGGGCCAGGAGGGCCAGGTCTCGAACCGCGCCGGTACGAGGGCCTTACCCGGTGTTTCATCTACCCTCCCTTCGAATTCAAGCTGGTCGACGCGCTGCTGACCAATTTCCACCTTCCGAAATCGACGCTCCTGCTACTGGTCAGCGCCTTCGCCGGGAGGGAACTGATCCTTGCCGCGTACGAGGATGCGGTCCGGGAGAAATACCGGTTCTACAGCTATGGCGACGCCATGCTGATTGTCTGAGCTAATTCAAATTTCTAAACATCAAACATCTTTACTTTAACGTTTATACACATATTTTAACTCATCGGAAACAGATGGCCATATGATCGTCCGATGAATGCGGTACCCTGGTCCTCGCGGCTGTCGAATCCGACGGCGCTCCCGGAGGCCTCAACCAACGGCGGCGGACATGAACCTTGACGAGATCGGCGCGGCGTCCGCGTCCCGCGAATATGTTGGCCTTATCGATCCCCTGACCGATGCCATCATCCTGGCTGGCGCCCTGCTGACCATCCTCTTGACCTGGCGCGCCTGGAACCGGCGGACCCCTATCGGCGCGTTTTCGAACACGCCCTTGCATGGAATTAGTGCGGATACCGGCCATGATCGAGGCAATCCGGTCCTGAACCGGGGTCCGGTCCGTTTCCGCAAGATCCGGCGCGTCGAGGACGCCGTAAAGTGGGCCCGCGCCATGCTGTGGCGCGCCTTTTTACTGGCGTTTTTCGTCGGGGCGATCCTCACGGCCGGGACCTCCGGAAGCCTGCTGGCCTGGTGGTATCTGGGCGGCCCCTGATCCGGGGATGGTACGTCCCCCTCCCGGATTTTTGAATCGATTCCCAAAATATCATTCATATTCCTTCACGCGATCGCTTTAATTTGTAATCATTAGAGCAGGCTCGCCGTGGAGCGCGTGAACGAACATTTTCCGGCCTGCAAATTGAACGCACCCGCCGGCGCCCGATGCTCGATCCGGCCCGGAAGGAGGCATTGCCGTTGAATTCGGTCATGGGCATCATCCCCGCCGCCGGAACCGGCCTGCGCATGCGGTCGGCCCAAGAGAAACCGTATATCGCGATCGGCGGGAGGTCGATCCTGACCCATACCCTCGCCGTCTTCGAGGCGTGCCCGGCCGTGGAAGGCTACGTAGTGGTGGTGGAGCCTTCCCGGGTAGCGTCCTGCCGAGAGCATCTGGCCGTCCCGGGCGGCGCCCATCCGAAGCTGGCCGATGTGGTTGCCGGCGGAAGCACGCGCCAGGAGTCGGTCTATCTCGGCCTGATGGCCCTTGACGAAGGCACCGGGTCCGTGCTGATTCACGACGCGGCACGGCCCTGCGTCGAACAGGGCGCGCTTGAAACGTCCGTCCTCGAGGGAGCCAGGCACGGCGCCGTGATATCGGCCACCCCGGCCACGGATACGATGAAGATCATCCGGGACGGCGTGGTCGAGGCGACCCCGGACCGGTCTGCGCTCTGGCGGGCGCAGACGCCGCAGACCTTCGCATACCGGATCCTGCGGGCGGCCCATGAACGGGCGCGCGAAGAAGGCTACGTGGGTACCGACGACGCCGAACTGGTGGAACGGGCCGGATACGTGGTGCGGGTGCTGGAGGGCAGTCCCGACAACATCAAGGTGACCACGGCGGAGGACCTGGAAATCGCTGAGCGCATATTGCGGCGACAGGGGCGGATCTGACGGTGCGGCAACCGAAAATCGACGAACGAGGCTCAGGACATGGATGATATACGCGCAGGTACCGGCTACGACGTCCACGCCTTCGCGGAAGGCAGGCCCCTTGTGCTGGGCGGCGTGACCATTCCCCACGAACGTGGGCTGCAGGGCCACTCGGACGCGGACGTGCTTTCGCACGCCATCGGCGACGCTATGTTGGGCGCGGCCGGGCTGGGAGACATCGGGATTCACTTCCCGGATTCCGACGCCCGTTACCGCGGGATTTCCAGCCTCGTACTGCTCCAACGGATTGTTGACGCACTGGGTGAATCCGGTTATACTATATCGAATGTGGACGCCACCGTCGTCGCGGAACGTCCGAAACTATCGCCCTACGTGTCACAGATGCGCAGCCGGATCGGCGAAGCCCTCGGACTCCCGGACGACCGCGTGTCGATCAAGGCCACAACTTCAGAGAGACTCGGATTCACGGGACGGGAAGAAGGCATCGCGGCCCACGCCGTGGTACTGATCCGTTCCGCTGACGGCGGGTGATTTGTGTTTTCGCGCGCCGCCGTGCCGCCGTAAGGTATTTCATGGGCAAGGTCATTTCGATTGCGAATCAGAAGGGCGGGGTGGGCAAGACGACGACGTCCGTCAACCTTTCCGCCTGCCTGGGGGTCGCGGAGAAGAAGACGTTGCTGGTCGACCTGGACCCGCAGTCGAACGCCACGTCGGGACTCGGCCTGCAGGACCGGACGCTGGACGTGACGATCTACGAAGTGCTGCTCGACGAGCGCGACATCGGGGAAGCCGTCCAGCAGACCGAGATCCCCGCGCTCCACGCCGTCCCGGCCCATCGGCGGCTGGTCGGCGCCGAAATCGAGCTGGTGTCGGCCATCGCCCGGGAACGGAAGCTGGAAGAGGCGATCAAGCCCATACGAGACGAGTACGAATACATCCTGATCGACTGCCCGCCCTCCCTGAGCCTGCTCACCCTGAACGCCCTCACGGCGGCCGACTCGGTGTTGATTCCCATCCAGTGCGAGTACTACGCCCTCGAGGGACTCGGGCAGCTGCTCAATTCGATCCGGAAGATCCAGAAGCACCTGAACCGCAACCTGAAGATCGAAGGCATCCTCCTGACGATGTACGACAAGCGGCTCAATCTCTCGAGACAGATCGAGGTGGAAGCCAAGCAGTATTTCGCGGACAAGGTCTACCAGACCACCATCCCGAGAAACGTCCGGTTGAGCGAAGCGCCGAGTTTCGGGAGTCCGATCATCCTCTACGATATTCTCTCGTCTGGCGCGGAAAGCTATATGAATCTGGCCAGAGAGGTGATGGCCAATGGCAGCCAGGAAAGCGCTGGGACGGGGGCTGGAAGCGCTGATTCCTGACCTTCCGGACGACCAGGAAGGCCGGCAAAGCGTGCTCCAGGTGCCGATAGACCGGATTTCGGCCAATCCCTACCAACCGAGGCAGTCCTTCGACCAGGCCAGGCTCGACGAACTGGCCCGATCCATCCTCGAAAAGGGCGTAATCCAGCCGGTTACCGTTCGCCGGAAGAACGGGCAGGATGAATACGAACTGATCGCCGGGGAACGGAGGCTGCGGGCCGCCAGGCAAACGGGCTACCAGACCATACCGGCCATCGTCATGGCGGTTTCATCTCCTGAAGAAATGATGGAACTGTCGCTGATCGAGAACATCCAGCGGGACGACCTGAACCCGATCCACGAGGCCCGGGCGTACCTCAGGCTGCAGGAAGAATGCCACCTCACCCAGGAGGAAGTCGCCACACGGGTGGGGAAGAACAGGACGACGGTGGCCAACACGCTCCGGCTGCTGAAACTGCCGGCCGAGGTCCAGAAATGCCTCCTGGCCGACGAGATCACCATGGGCCACGCGCGGGCGCTGCTCGGTCTTGAAAACCGTACGGAACAGGCCGAGTTGTGCAAGCAGGTCGTAAAGAAGGGCCTGTCGGTCCGCAAGGTGGAAGAACTGGTCAAGAAACGCTACGAGGAGAAGCGGGAAAGCGCCCCGGCGCGCAAGCCCCACGACCTCGCGGCCGCCGAGTCCATCATGCAGCGCATACTCGGCACGAAGGTGAACATCAATCGCAGGCAGCACAAGGGGAAGATCGAAATCGAGTTCTATTCCACGGACGACCTGAACCGCATCCTCGAACTGCTGAAAGTCCGACTGTGATACGCGCTTGACCCCGCACACGCCCCACGCCCGTTCAGCCCCGTTATTTTGCCGATATACGTTGACTTTTCGGGCCGGCGGACTATATTTATGCTGTTGCGCCGAATCCGTCGAGAGGCGTAACGGAGCAAGGGAGGTACGCACGTATCCGGGGCGGTGTCGGCCATGTTCAGAATGCACTGGATGACATTGGTTTTCGTCTCCGACCGATCGGGCCGGGCGCACGAACTGCGCATGCCGCGGTTCCTCTTCGGCGCGCTCGTCGTAGTGATCGGCCTGTGCGTACTCGCGCCCGTGGCTTTCCTGGTCCTTCCTACGGGTATAGTCGACGTTACTTTCGGCCATTCCTGGAAGGCACAGATGAAGACGGTTGAGGACAAGTCCACGGAACTGGCCCGGCAGCTGGAGGAATTGAAGGAGACCGGCAGAACCATTCGCAGGCTGGCGGGCGTCGAAGAGATGGAATCAGGATACCTGGCCCGCGTGGACGATGAAACCGGCTTTCGGTCGGTCTGGTCCGTCCTGACCGCCCGCCGGGACGGGTTGCCCTTCCTGGCGGATGACGGCCTGCCGGAGGAGGCTGCGGTCAACCTGGCCGGTCTGGCAGGTCCGGCCACCGTTGACGGCGCGGCCGCCGCGGAAAGCGAAAGCGCGGCGCTGTTCCGGTACGTGCCGTCCATATGGCCCGTGGCGGGCTGGGTGACCCGGGAGTTTCAATCCGGGGAAGAGTCGATCGTCGCGAGGCATTTCGGCCTGGACGTCGCCGCCCGCGAAAGTACGCCGGTCGTGTCCACGGCCGACGGGATCGTGACGTTCGCGGACTGGGACCAGAACCTGGGCTGGCTGATCAAGATCGATCACGGATATGATATGTCGACGCGTTACGGTCACAACGCCCGGCTGCGCGTCGACCTCGGCCAGGCGGTCCGAAGAGGGCAGATCATCGCCCTGGTCGGGAACACGGGCCGAAGTACGGCGCCGCATCTGCATTACGAGGTCTGGAAAGACGACGTTCCCGTAGATCCCCGCGGCTACCTGCCCGAGGTCATCCACTGGGACGATCTGCTGGTGAGCCTGCGGACGGAACGCTGACCCGTTTGGGCCAGGCAGACCAACAGGCGCAAGACGATTCCGGGAGTGCGGTATGACGATTATAGCCAAAGGCGCTGAAATGAACGGCTCGATGGACGTAGAGGGCAATGTCCGGGTAGACGGCACCGTGCACGGCGACGTGAAAGCCACCGAAGGGGTCGAGGTCGGCAAGACCGGCCGGATCGTCGGATCGACCATCGAATCCAAGACCGCGGTCATTCATGGTTACGTGGAAAGCCACCTTATCGTTTCACAACACATTCTCCTGGGCGGCAAATCCACCCTGGTCGGCGACCTGAAGACCAAGACCCTCGTCATCGAGGAAGGAGCGGTTTTCCACGGGAATTCGGACATGGCGGACGAACCCGTCGGATCGGACCGGGCGGACCAGGCAGGCCGCGCGAACCAGACGGACCAGGCGGACCAGGCGGACCAGAAGAACCGGACGGATCAGTTGGACGGCGGAGACGACGCCGCATCCGGTACGTCCGGTACTCCATATTCCTACGAGCGTTGACTGATGGTCTATGGCACGGGACACGCAGGGCAAATGGCAGTACATGAGGGAAGCCGGGGAGCTCGCCGTAATCGGCCTGACCCTGGTTTTCGCCACCGCGATCGGGTACTTCCTGGGTCACCAGGTCGAACGGGTCTGGCCTGAGTGGAAGCCCTGGGGCGGCGTCGTCGGCGCCATGCTCGGGGTCGTGGCCGGGTTCCTGGAGATGGCGAGGACGCTGAAACGGCTGAACAGGAAGATCGAAGCGGCGGAGCGAGAGAGAGATGGCGGAAAGCACTGAACATGATGGCGAATCACTGAGGCGGTTTCTGCCCCGCGTCTACCGGATCAGCGCCGTGCTGACCATCGTCGGCACCATCGCGGCGCGGGTGGCGGGCGCGGACCTGCTTGCCGTCAATTTCTTCGTCGGGTCGATGATCGGGCTGATGATGCTCTACGTCACGGCCTGGCTGGTCCGCCGTTTCGTGACGCCCGGCGAACAGATCAAGCGGAACCGCAACAAGCTGTTCCTGCTGCTGATGGCCAAGCTGCCGCTGCTGGGGATCGTGCTCTATTTCGTGACGTCGGGGAACTGGTTCCACCCCATCGGGTTGCTGACGGGCGTGTCCCTGATTCCCTTCACCCTGACCCTGTGTGGCCTGGTGCTGGTCATGAGACAGGGTTCATCGGATAATCGGGCAGACTGGACCGCCGTGTTGAGCAAGCCGAAGCGGTCGTACCGGTAAGGAGGTTGTCCTTTGACTGGTCCGTGGTCGAGTGTCCTCTCTCTGGAGATGGCGTCCGAGGGAGGAAGCGGTGAAGCGCACTACTCGATTCTACATGGGTTATTCTACCTGCTGGGCCCGCTGGCCGATTGGATCCCCCAACCCGTCAGGCAGCCGGATCTCCTGCTGAACACCCTGCTCGTCTTCGTAATTGTCATCGTTCTCGTAACCATCGCGGTAAGATCGTTCAAGCGCATACCCGAAGGCTCGGTCCAGACGCTATTCGAGATGGCCGTCGAGGGACTGACCGGGTTCTTCCTCAACATCGTCGGGGAGCGCGGCCGGAAGTACATACCCTTTTTCGCCTCCTTCTTCATCTACATCTGGTTCATGAACATGCTGGGCGTCATACCCGGCATGCAGTCGCCTACCGCCGATCTGAACACCACGCTCGGATTCGCCCTGATTTCCATCGTCTCAGCCCATCTCATCGGCCTGCGCGAGATCGGGCTCAAAGCCTATCTCTGGCATTTCTGGGGCGAGCCCAAGTGGATGGGCGTACTCATGTGCCCGCTTCATATCGTGGGCGAGTTCGCCAAGGTCATCTCCCTGTCGATCCGCCTCTTCGGCAACGTGTTCGGAGAAGAGATGATCGTACTGGTGCTGCTGGGCCTGTCCCCGGTGTTTCTTATCGGCGCCCTCGAGGTGCCCTTCGTGCCGATGCAGGTTCCGATGTTGATGTTCGGCGTGTTTTCCGGGACGGTCCAGGCGATGATCTTCTCGGTGCTGAGCGCGGTGTACGTGGCCCAGTTCCTGGATCACGACCACGGGGAGGAAGACCACTGATTCAGAGATTTTGATATAGATGTTTGATTTTGTTGTAGTTCATTCTCCATTCCGAAAGGAGCTCGCTTCATGCTGTACTACATGGGTTTAGGACTTGGCGTGGCGCTGGCCGTTTCCGTTGCGGCCATCGGCTCGGGTGTCGGTCAGGGGATCGCAACCGGTCTGGCCTGTCAGGGCATTTCCCGTCAACCCGAATCCGCCGGCCGTATCCAGCTGGTGTTGATCATCGGCCTGGCGTTCATGGAATCGCTGGCGATCTACGGCCTGCTGGTGTTCTTCATGCTCCAGGGCCAGTTGCCGTCCTTCGAACAGGTCATGGAACTGAGCCGCCTCGCCCAGTAGCAGTCAAGCGGCTTGCGGCGCGCGCCTGTCCGGAGTGTCAGGAGGTCCGGGGCGTGCCGCCGGCGTTCGAAGGAGCATAGCGCGTGTTAGATATATTGCACGATCTTGGCATTGACCTGAGCACCCTGATCATCCAGATGATCGGGTTCGCCGTCCTGTTCTTCGTCCTGAGGAAGTATGTCTTCGGCATCATCGCCCAGGCCATCGAAGACAGGAAACGGGATATCCGCGACCGCATGGAGGGACTGGACGCGGACCGGGCGGAACTGGACCGCCTGCACGAGGAAGCCAGGCGGCGGCTCGAGGACATCGAGACCGAGGCCCGCGAGAAGATGCAGGCCGCGGTCGACCAGGCCAACGAGGAACGGGGCCGGATCCTCGAGCATACCCAGCAGGAAGCGGAGCGCGAGCTCGAGAAGGCGCGCAACACGATCCGGCGCGAGAAGGAATCCGCCGTGGCCGAACTGCGCGCACAGGTAGGCGATCTGGCGGTGGAAATCGCGGGCAGGATCCTGAACAGTACCCTGGACGCGACGGAACACCGGAAGGTCGTGGACGAGTTCATCGCTCAGATGCCTTCAAAGGAATAAGGGACCGATGGCCAGCAAGTCAGACATCGCATACCGCTACGCCGGGGCGTGGCTGGAAGCCGCGGCGGAAACGAACACCCTGGACACGGTGCGCGGGGAAATCACGGCTTTCGAGCAGTTGTGCCGGGACTCGCAACCCTTCGTGGACTTTATCACGGACAAAGTCATTCCCGCTGACGTAAAGCAACGCATGCTGGGTGAGATCTTCGAAGGCAAGGTCCAGGACATCACCCTCAATTTCCTCTATCTGCTGGCTTCCAGGCGGCGGGCGCGCAACCTGCCGGAGATCCTGGACGCCTGCCGCACGATCCTGGACGAATGGGACGGCATCGTAAACGCGGACGTCGCGAGCGCGGTGGCGCTGACCGACGGGCAGGAAGACGACTTGAAAACCAGACTGGAAGCGCAGACCGGAAAAAGCGTTCGTATGCGGACCACGGTAGACGAAGACTTGATCGGTGGATTCGTGGTGCGCGTGGGCGACCTGGTTTTCGACAGCAGCCTGGCGACCCAGCTCCAGCAGGTCCGGCAGGCGCTTGTTCGTAAATGACCTTCGATGGAGAAGACAATGGCGTTTGATGAAATTGCAATTCGTGCGGACGAGGTCTCCGAACTCCTCAAGCAGCAGGTGCTTGACTACAAGAGAGAGGTCGACATCTACGAAACGGGTACCGCGCTCCAGGTGGGCGACGGGATTGCCCGCGTGCAGGGCCTCTCCAACGTGATGGCGAACGAGTTGGTCGAATTTCCCAACGACGTGGTGGGCATGGTGCTGAATCTGGAAGAGGACAACGTCGGGTGCATCCTCTTCGGGGACGACCAGCTGATCAAGGAGGGCGATCCGGTCAAGCGTACGGGGCGGATCGTCGAGTGCGCCGTGGGCGACGGCCTGCTGGGCCGCGTGGTGGATTCCCTGGGCCGGCCGATAGACGGGAAGGGACCTGTCGTAGACGCGGATTCCCGCCCGATCGAGACGAAGGCCCCCGGCGTGGTGCAGCGCCAGCCCGTGAACGAACCCATGTATACCGGCCTGAAGGTGATCGACAGTATGTTCCCCATCGGAAGGGGGCAGCGCGAGTTGATCATCGGCGACCGGCAGACGGGCAAGACGGCCGTGGCCCTGGACGCGATCATCAACCAGAAGGGCCAGGACGTGGTCTGCATCTACGTCGCCGTCGGCCAGAAGGGATCCACGATCGCCAAGACGGTCGCGACCCTGGAGGAACACGGCGCCATGGAGTACACCACCGTGGTCGTGGCCTCGGCCAGCACGCCGGCGCCCATGCAGTTCCTGGCGCCCTACGGCGGCGCGACCATGGGCGAGCACTACCGCGACAACGGCAAGCACGCCCTCGTCATCTACGACGATCTGACCAAGCACGCGGTGGCCTACCGGCAACTGTCGCTGAACCTGCGGCGGCCGCCGGGCCGGGAAGCCTATCCGGGGGACGTGTTCTACCTCCACTCCCGGCTCCTGGAGCGGGCGGCCAAGATGAGCGACGAATACGGATCCGGATCGCTGACCGCGTTGCCCGTCATCGAGACCCAGTTCGGCGACGTGTCGACCTACATTCCGACCAACGTGATTTCCATTACCGACGGACAGATCTTCCTGGAGTCGAACCTGTTCTTCGCCGGTCAGCGACCGGCCGTGAACGTGGGCCTGTCTGTCTCCCGCGTGGGCGGCGCCGCGCAGATCAAGGCGATGAAATCGCGCCAGGTCGCCGGATTGCTGAGAACCTCGCTGGCCCGGTACCGCGAGCTGGAGGCCTTCGCCCGGTTCGGCACGTCGGGGCTGGACCAGACGACGCAGCGGGAGCTTCACCTGGGCGAGCGGCTGGTCGAGCTGCTCAAGCAGCCCCAGTACCGGCCCATGGCGGTCGAGGAACAGATCCTCTCGCTCTACGTGGGTGTCAACGGGCTGTTGAACGACCTCGAGGTGGGCGACGTGCAGCCCTTCGTGGCGGCCTTCCTCCAGCACATGGAGACGCACCATTCGGACGTGGGCCGCGAGATCCGGGAGACCAAGGAACTGAGCGAAGACATCGAGCAGCGCATCCGGGACGCCGTCGAGGAATTCAGCAAGACGTACAACGCGTAGAAAGGGCAACATGCCGTCACTCCGCGAAATCAGGCGACGCATCGCGAGTACGAAGGACATCCAGAAGATCACGCGGGCCATGCAGACGGTGGCCGGCGTCCGCCTGCGCCGGGCGCAAAGCCGGTTGTTCGCCGCCCGTCCCTACGCCCGCAAGCTGGACGGGATGATGAAGCACCTGGCGGCGCAGACGGCCGACGAGCGGCATCCGCTCATGACTCCCCGCGAGGTGAAGGCCTCCGCGCTGATCGTCGTGACGGCCGACCGCGGATTCTGCGGAGGGTTCAACTCGAACGTCGTGCGCCGCGCCCTGGAAAGCGTCCGAGAGGGTTCGCCGACCCCCGCGTTGTTCTGCGTGGGTCGCAAGGGTTCGGATACGCTCTCCCGCCAGCGGCTGGAGATCCTGTCCCGCCATACCAACGTGTTCCAGGCGCTGGAATACGCCCAGGCCGGCGAGATCGCCGACGAGGTGACCAGGCTTTTCAACAGTGGCAAGATCGACCGGGTGGACATGCTCTACAACGAGTTCAAGTCCGCCGGGCAGCAGAGCCTCGTGACCGAGCAACTGCTCCCCGTGCCGCCCATGGCGGTGGAGGACGATCCGGGGTTCACCGGCTACGTGTACGAGCCGTCGCAGCCCCTGCTCCTGAACGACCTGCTGCCGCAGCATCTCCGCTTCCAGCTGTGGCGCGTGCTGCTCGAATCCAACACGGCGGAGGAAGCCGCCCGCATGATGGCCATGGACAACGCCACACGAAACGCGAGCGACCTGATCGACGATCTGACCCTGACGGCCAACAAGATCCGCCAGGAAACCATTACATCCGAACTGATGGACATCGTGGGCGGCGCCGAAGCACTGAAGTAACGCCAGGACGGCCGTCCGTTGACCGGGAAGGGAAACCATGGAAGGAACGAATACAGGAACCGTGGCGCAGATCATCGGCGCCGTTGTGGACGTCGAATTCGGCTCGGGCGCGCTGCCGAAGATCTACAACGCCCTCGAAGTGCCCGTGGAGGGCAGCGACGCGCTGGTCCTCGAAGTCCAACAGCACCTGGGCGACAACAAGGTGCGGTGCGTGGCCATGGACGCCACGGACGGGCTGGTCCGGGGCGTGCCGGCCGTCGACACCGGCGGACCGATCAACGTTCCCGTGGGACCCGCCGTCCTCGGACGCATGATGAACGTCCTGGGCCGCCCCATCGACGACGGCGGCTCGGTGGAATCGGATCATCACTATCCGATCCATCGCCGCGCGCCTGAACAGGAGGACCTGACGACCTCGGCGGAGATGTTCGAGACGGGGATCAAGGTCATGGACCTCATGGAGCCCTATACCCGCGGCGGGAAGACGGGACTGCTCGGCGGCGCCGGTACGGGCAAGACGGTGCTGATCAAGGAACTGATCAACAACATCGCCCGGGAGCACGGCGGCATCTCCGTGTTCGCCGGCGTGGGCGAACGGTCTCGCGAGGGCAACGACCTCTGGCTGGAAATGGAAGAGGCGAAGGTGCTCGACAAGACCGCCCTGGTGTTCGGCCAGATGAACGAGCCGCCGGGCGTGCGCCTGCGCGTCGGCCTGTCCGGCGTGGCCATCGCCGAGTATTTCCGCGACGAGGAAGGCCGCGACGTGCTGCTCTTCATCGACAACATCTTCCGCTTCGTGCAGGCGGGATCCGAAGTATCCGCCCTCCTGGGCCGCATGCCCTCCGCCGTGGGATACCAGCCCACGCTGAGCACGGAGATGGGCGACCTGCAGGAGCGCATCACGTCCACGAAGCAGGGCGCCATCACTTCGGTGCAGGCCATCTACGTGCCCGCCGACGACTACACGGACCCGGCCATCGTGACGGCCTTTCCCCATCTCGACGCCATCACCGCCTTGTCCAGGGATCTCTTCGCCCGGGCCATCTTCCCGGCCGTGGATCCTCTCGAGTCCAACTCCCGGATCCTGGATCCCGCCGTCGTCGGAGAGCGGCACTACGGCGTCGCCCGCGGCGTCCAGCAGGTCCTGCAGCGGTACAAGGACCTCCAGGACATCATCGCCATCCTGGGCATCGACGAACTGTCGGACGACGACAAGCTGATCGTCTCCCGCGCCCGGAAGATCGAGCTGTTCATGACCCAGCCCATGTTCGTCGCGGAGATCTTCACCGGCCTGGAAGGACGGTACGTCAAGGTAGAGGATACGGTCGAGGGATTCGAGAAGCTCGTAAACGGCGAGTGCGACGAACTGCCCGAGCAGGCCTTCTACATGGTGGGCACCATCGACGAAGCCTACGACAAAGCCAAGGAGCTCCAGTAGATCATGGCAGGCGAATTCCCCCTGGTCATCGTAACGCCTTCGAGCATGGCCTTCGAAGGCGAGGCGCGCAGCGTGCTCGCCCCCGGTACGGACGGCTATTTCGAGGTGCTGATCGGCCACGTGCCCATGCTCACCTCGCTGCGGCCGGGTCTCCTGACCATCCGGAACGACGAGGGCCGCAAGGTGTACACCGTGTCCGGCGGATTCGTCGAAGTGCTTCGTGCCCAGGTGACGGTCCTTGCTGAGACCATCGAAGAGGTCGGCGCCATCGACGTCGAAAGGGCGAAGCAGGCCGAGGAACGGGCGCGCCAGCGCCTGGGATCGGGCGAAGAAGACGTCGACGTCGGCCGGGCCAGGGCTTCGCTGGACCGGGCGCTCAACCGCATCAAGGCGACCCAGCAGTAATCCTCCCGCTGCTATCGACGATTATACCTGGCTGGTGAAGCGGAACTTATAGCCGCTAATTTCGTTGTATAGACCATAGTCTCCCCTATCAGACGAGTTTTCCTGGACGATTCGATTCTACGACTTCTTTCAGGAATACTCTAACACAGTCACCCAGAGGAAACCAGCAATGAAACGCTTTAAATTGCTGTTTACACGCTATGTCGCCATTCTGATCGTGGCGACCCTGGCGGCATGCGGGAAGGACAGTCCCACGGAGCCGGACCGGATTTCTTCAAGCATCACCCTCTCTTCGCGTTCCGTGATTATCACCGCGATAGGACAGACGTTGCAGATCAACGCAACGGTACTGGATCAGGACAACAACGTCCTGACAGGCGCGACCGTTGCCTGGTCCAGCAGTAATCCGGCCGTCGCCTCGGTCAGCAGCAGCGGTCTCGTGACGGTGTTGTCGGGCGGCATCGCCCGGATCAGTGCCACATCCGGCGGCGTATCCGCCGTTGCGAGTGTACAGGTCTCGCAGGCAGTGATCAGTGTAGCCATCGCCCCGACTTCCGTCACGCTGGCTCTATTGGGTGAGAGCGTCCAGCTCGAGGCCGAGGCGTACGACAGTGGGAACGCGCCTATCCCCGTCGCGTCCTTTACCTGGTCGAGCAGTAATCCGACCGTCGCCACGGTCAGCTCGACCGGACTCGTGACGGCTGTGTCGAACGGCACCACGCGGATTACCGCCGAATCGCAATCCGTAACCTCGAGTATCGAAGTCGTCGTGGAGATACCTGACTAGGACCGTGAAGCTTGCGAATGAACGAACCGGAGAATCCGATCGGCAGTGGTGTCGAACTGGACCTCGTCCCGGTCGCCTGCGCGATGTGCGGGGGTTCGGAGACGAAACCGCGTCCGGTCTTCGAGGGATACGACTACGAGTACCGCACCTGCGACAACCGGTTCCGGTTCGTCGCGTGCTCGGACTGCGGACACGTGTACCTGTCGCCGAGGGTCCGGATGGAGGACATAGACCGGATTTATCCGCGCGACTATGTTGTACGTGTCACGGAAATCGAGTACCCTGCGTTCGCTCCGTTCAGGTGGTTGAAACTCAACGTACTTGACCGGGGATGGAACAAGAAGGTGATCGCGAATCTCCGACCCGAATCACGGGTGCTGGACATCGGCGCGGGATTCGGCGGGAACCTGACCTACCTGGCGGGACTTGCGCCTTTTCCGCTCCAACTTTCCGCCAATGACCTCAAGTTCGAGCCCGAAGCCCGGTCATTCCTTGTCGATCGCGGCGTGACGCTTATCGAAGGACCGGTCGAGGAGGTACAGTGCGAGGAACGGTTCGATGCCATCATCTGCCAACAGGTCATCGAACACGTGGTCGATCCCCGCCGGCTGGTCCGATGGATTTCGGATCATCTCGCGCCGGGAGGCGTCGTTTATCTTGAAACGCCCGATCTGCATGGCCTGTCCCGGTACATCTTCAAGAACCACTGGCTGGCGCTTCACACCCCAAGACACTTTCATTTGTTCTCTCGCAAGGCTCTCACGGCCTGCGTGCGTGGATGTGACCTGGAGATCGCTTTCCACGGCGCCATCGTCGAAGCGAGTCATTGGCCGGGAAGCCTCCGCATCAAGCTGGGCATGGAACCCCATGCGCCTCGCTCGACCGGCTGGTTGTATAGCCTACTGAGCTATGACAACTTTTTTACCAAGTGCGTAAGTTGCATGATCGATCTGTCGGCCATCATGCTGGGGCTGTCCACGGTGAGCCAGGCACTGATCGCGCGTAAACCGGCGACGGCGGCATGACGGACGCGAGACCGCTGGAGCGCCGAGGTGCCGTGGAACCGCGTCATCCGGTGCCAGGTACGAAGCCCGGTTTCTAGTCCCGCAGAAAATCCAACGCTTCCACAGCCCGCCGGAGCCCGTCCTTCAACACCGGCTCGTCGCCTCCCACAAGCAGCAGTCGCACGCCTTCTTCCACCTGCCTGAGGACGTTCTCCTCGTCATCCATGGAACCGAGCAGGGGATGGCCCACGGGCTTTCCCGTTCGCTGTCCGGCTTCCCGCACGCGGCGGAGCGCGCCTAAGTATTTCGGATGATCGAACCGGAAAGGGATGCCAAGAGAAATGCACAGGTCCACCGGACCCACGATACAGCCGTCCACGCCCTCAACGGCCATGATGCTGTCGATGTGCTCGACCGCTTCGGCCGACTCGATGATCGGTACATACATTACCACGTCGTCAATCTCAGCGGTGTATTCCTTCTCGAACAGCCCGTAGCCCGCGGCACGGTGAGGACCCCATCCCCGGGAGCCGCGCGGCGGATAGCGGCAGGCATCGGCGCCCAGTTTCGCCTCCTCCGGTGTGTTTACGAAGGGGACGACGATACCCATGGCGCCCATGTCGAGGTACAGCTTGATCAGGTCGGGATCGGTGCGGGTGATCCGGACGACCGGCGTGGCCGGCGTGCAGCCCGCCGCCTGGATCTGGGCCTGGACGGTCACCGGCGTCTGCGGCGCGTGTTCCGTGTCGATCAGGATCCAGTCGAACCCGGCCAGGCCGGCCAGTTCCGCGATGGCGGGGGACCCGAATCGAAGTTGAATCCCGAAGGCGGGCTTCCCTTCGTCCAGCAGGTTCTTGAGTCGACTGTTCATCATGATTCGTCGGTGACCATGTCCTGATAATAACCCAGTTCGAGAAGGCGGTCCAGCCATCGCCTCCGCTTCGGACTGCGATCCGGATTTGTGAGCCAGTACGGGTCGACCGGCGGATCGTTCGGACGATTGTACTTGGCGGTGGCCTTGCTGTTGTTCGCCCCCTGATCCCTCGTGGTTTCGATTTCCTCGGGCGTCCTCGGATTGTTGTAGTATACGCAGGTGCACATGCGCCGGTCGCTTGAGCCCCCGTAGCTGGCGTGCCACAACCGAAGGTCGAATCCCACCACGTCGCCCGGTTCCGAGTCGCAGACGAAACAGGGCACTTCCTTGTGGCGGTCGAATTCGGAAATGAACCGTCTCAGCTCGCCGTGAATGGGGTCGCGGTGCGATCCCGGGATGACGCGCAGCGCTCCGGTTTCCGGTCCAACGGGTTGCAGGTAGAATGCGAACTTGATGCCGTACTGGTGGATGCTGTGGGTATCCGGATGCCATCCCGTGTTGCCCACGTAACGGTTCGCGTCGGTGGCGATGCCCAGCGCATCCTCGCCGTAGAGTTGTTCGGCGACTCCACAGAGCCGGGGATCCTCCAGCAGGCTCGCGAAGAAGGGCGTGGATTTCCCCATCATCGTGACCCAGTGGCGGACCGTGCCGTCGAAGGGCATGTGACGATAGGCTGCTTTCAGGCCGTGGTCGAACTCCTTGTTGATCACGGCCAGTTCATCCGGCGTGAAGACCTGCCGAAGGACGACAAACCCAAAGGTCTTGAAGTGAAGGTACTGCTGTTCCGTCAGCATGAGGACTTCCTCCCTCATCGGTGATTGGGACGCCTATAGCCGGCGAATCAGGCGCTGCAGGCGCAACCACCAGACGATCCAGACCGCCTCGTTGATCACACCCTGGGAGAGTTTCGAGGTACCCGATCGCCGGTCTACGAAAATAATGGGGATTTCACGCATCCGATATCCCTTTCGCCAGCACCGGAAGTTCATCTCGATCTGGAACGCATACCCGTCGGACCGGACATTATCGAGATCGATCTTCTCCAGCACTTCACGCCGGAAGCACTTGAATCCCGACGTGGTGTCCCGGATCGTCATGCCCGTGACCACGCGGGTATAGATATTGGCGAAATAGCTCAGTAATAGCCGGGACATGGGCCAGTTCACCACGTTGATGCCGCTGATGTACCGGGATCCGATCACGACGTCACAGGACGCGATCTCTTCGATGAACTTAGGGATCATGGCGGGATCGTGGGAAAAGTCCGCATCCATCTCGAAAACGCAGTCCACGTCCTGCTGGATAGCGTGCTTGAATCCCGCCACGTAGGCCGAGCCCAACCCAAGCTTTTTGGGCCGATGCAGGACGCTGATCCGTTCGTTCTCCGCAGCCAGTTTATCGGCCAGCCTCCCCGTCCCGTCCGGCGAGTTGTCATCCACCACGAGCACCCGGATATCCGGTCCGAGCGCCATCAGTTCGGGCAGAAGCCGCCGGATGTTGTCGAATTCGTTGTAGGTGGGGACGATGATCAGGGATTTCATGGTCTTCTGTAGGTTTCCAGTTGGTTTCCGGTCGGTAGCTGGTCGGTTTCAGGTCCGGGTTTTCAGGCTATTTCTGACTTGCATGGCACCTGCGGCGATCAAACCGGCCAGCACCAGTGCGCTGGCGATCCGGCTCACCAGGTGGCCCGCAGTGAAGCTCGCCGGCTGGAACTTCATGACCACTTCGTGCTGACCCTCCGGGACGGTCACCGAGCGAAGCACGTAGTTAGTCTTGAGTATCTCGGCAGGTTGACCGTCCATCGTGGCCTGCCACCCGGCTGGATAGTAGATCTCGCTCAGTACCAGCAGACAAGGCGCGGCCGCATCCACGGCCATCTCGATGCGGTGCGGCGTGTGAAGCGTGATCTCCACGGTCGAATTACCCAGCGGGCCGAGCCGCTCCGCGACGGGTTTCTCCAGGATCGCGTATTCGCCGGGGCGGAACCCGGGATCTCTTATCGCTTCGAAGATGGCGTCCTTCTCGGTAATGACGCGCACGCTGTCCACCAGGAAGGCCCTCGGCAGGGCGGTCTCGTTCCGGTAGAGGTAACCGCCTACGGACTCGACCACGGGGGTAAGTCCCTCAGCCTGAAAAGGTTGCGCGGAAACCAGGTACCGGGTGTTCAGCATGTTCAGCACCGGAAAGGAATTGAACCCGACCTGGTCCATGAGTTCCTGGTAGACCCCCAGCTTCGCCGCGTGGTAGCCTCCGATAGTGGAGATGCCGAAGTAGCCGTACTCATTCGAAGAAAATGCGGAGAGCGGCAGGAGGCGATAGGGGTCGGGATCGTCTTTCAATGCCTTCACCACCTCGGTTTCCCGGGCGGCATAGTAGGCCTCGATCTGCGCGGGATCATCCTCAGGGTTCACAATCCGCGAGGCTACGAGCAAAAGATCGACGACGACCAGGGCGCACAATCCCGCGGCCAACAGCCTGGGGCTCGACTTGCGGGTTGCATAGATCAATGCGGACGCCGCGCAAAGCAACAGTACCATGATCCACAGGTCGCCCATGAGCCGATAGAAACGCATGGCATTGACCCCGGCATGGTATTCGGCGTTGTTCACCATGGCGCTGCGTGCACCGTGGGCCGCGTCGGCATCTGTGTATACGCCCGTCATGAAGGACTGGAAGGAGGATTCGAACACGGTCAGCGCCAGGACGAGCAGCAGAACCCCGCCGGCAACGACGCACAGCCTTTTCGCGAAACGCCCAAGCATGTCTTTGCCCGCCCGCATACGCTCGACCAGCGCATGCACGCCGTAACCGGCAAGAAGCGCAACGGCGAACTGCGACAGGACCAGGATCATGACGGGCGCGCGGAACTTGCCGAAGAAGGGGACGAAGTGGAGCATGACGTAGGATACGGGCGGCAGGTGCCGTCCGAAAGATACCAGGAGGGCCAGGACTGCCGCGATGACCAGGAAAAGGGTCATGCGCGATCTGTTCAGCACGATGCCCGCCACGGCCAGGACGACGACCACGATGCCCAGGTAGTTCGGGAAATCCGTAAAGGGCATGTCGCCCCAGTAAAGAGGACCGCCGAAACCCGCAAAGGAAGGGATGATGAAGGTCAGGATTTCAACCGGCGGGAAAGACCAGCTCGTAGCGAAGGGCACGTTCACGTCGCTGCCCCCCACGGAAAGGCCGCGGGCGGAGTGCTGCGCGTATTCCTGCATGGGAAAGACCAGCACGGCCGCGACGGTAATGGCCAGCACGACGCCGCCGGCGAACAGCACGGATTTCCTGACAATCTGGCCTGCGGACGTTTTGTCTCGCAAGTCGTTCACGACCGCGTAAACGGCGTACAGGCCGATCAACATGGCCGTGTAGAAGGCAATCTGGGGATGGAATGAACTCAGCTGGGAGCCCAGGGCCGCACCGAGCAATACCATGTCGAAGGGCCGTCCGCGGTCAAAGACGCGGTACGCGGCCAGGAAGACCAGGGGGACGTGCATGAAGCAGATGAACCGGTTGGCGTGTTCCGTGGCCATCATGTGGGTGGAAAAGACGAAGGCCGTGGCCGCGATGAAAGATGCGGGCCTGGAGAGCGACAAGGTACGCGCCAATAAAAACATGGAAACCGCGCCGAGGAGCAGGTGAAAGAAGAAGCGGCCGTGCAGCGCGCTGATGAGCCGGTCCGGCAGGACGGCATTGATCAGGGCTTCGTAACTGTACTGTAGATGGTGATATGTGCCGCTGGCCTGGAAGGGCATGCCGCCGAAGATGTGGGGGTACCAGAGCGGCGTTTCGTCATACGCTTCTTCGAAATCCTGCGCGAAACGATCGAAGGGTATGGCCTGGCCGACGAAATCGGGCCGGATATCCACCTTGCCCTCGATGATGTAGCCGCGATACACGAAGACGGCAAGCACCGCGATGGCAAGACACAGCAGGACATCCTGAAGGTACGGATTCGGGCCTCCCACCGTACGATCCCGCTGGCTTCCATCCCGCCCTCGGACTCTGCGCTGTTCAGATCGTGGTTGAGTTCGGCGTTTCGCCATAGATGTCCTTCAAATTCTCGAGTTGATCGGAAAGACGAACCCTTCCCGGATCCCTCGATGGAGCGCATCCAGGTGGACCCACCTGCGATGGAAGATCAAAATAGCCGCCGGCCGAAGATAACGATACAGAAAAAGGTAAGGTATAAACGCGCATACAAACAGCAGACGCGGAATGTGTTTCCTTGCGAACACAATCCTGCTGCGCACCATGTGTTGCATATAGAAAGGACTACCGAAACCGGCTGTTCGCGACCCCCTGTGGTGGACAACGGCTCCTGGAGCTAAAAGCAGTCTGTAACCGGCCTCCCGCGCCTTCATTCCCCAGTCGAAGTCTTCGAAATAGCAAAAATAGTCCTCATCCATTAGTCCGATCTTCTCCAGGACGGTGCGCTTGACGAGGAGCGCCGTTCCCGTAACGTAGGGCATTTCGCCGGGATTATCGTACTGGCCGCGGTCCACTTTTCCGTGACCCAGAAGAAACCCCTGCGCCAGCCAGGGTATCGTTCGCGTACCGGCCGAGTCGAGAATGTTTTCCTTTCCGTACTGGTAGATCTTAGGACCCACCATGCCGATATCATCGGATTGTTCCGCCGTTGCGACGAGTAATTCCAGTACATCGGGCTCCACGACCGTGTCGTTGTTCAGCAGGAACACGTAGTCTGTGTTCGCTGTAAGTGCGTGGAGCATACCCTGGTTACTGCCACGAGCGAATCCCAGGTTTATATCGTTGCGGATGAGTTCGACCGGAATCTTCCGGCCGCTCCATCGCTCGATGGCGTCCGTTGACCCGTCGTTTGATCCATTATCCACGACAACGATTGAGAATCTTGGGTAGGTCACTCGCGCCAGGGATTCCAGGCACACCAGCGAATCCACTACGCGGCCGTAGTTGACTATGACGATCGTTACGTGGGGCTCGGGAGGATTCATGTATAAGGATCAGTCCGTCGTTCGAAGGGGAACGCCCATCTTCCTCGCCAGGCCCCGAACGTAAACCTTCTCCGGCTCCTCCAACAAGGAAAACGCGTACCAGAGGTAGGCGACGGCGCCCAGAATGGCCAGGGCGGCACTGACCTCGACCCGGTCGAAGGTCCAACGGACCGCGCCGAAGAAGACCGCCGAGATGGTGATGAGGATGACATAAGGTTTCCAGGGGAGGAGCGCACTTACGGGTTGCTTCAGCAGCCGCGCGTAACGGGCCAGGTAGTAGATCCATCCCGCGGCGGTCCCGCACAGGGTGGCCAGGGCCGCGCCCCACAGGCCGAAGGCCTCGATGAACACCAGGTTGCCCGCGACATTGACGATCAGCATGGCGGTCGCGGCCTGGACGATGATCGCGTTCCGGTTGAGCGCCCGGGCGAGGACGTCCGGGCTGTTGAAGCGGAGCAGGAGGAGCAGCGCGTAGATGCCCAGGACCCTGTGGCCTTCGAAGTAGGCGTCCGGTAGTATGAGGCGGTACAGCACGTCGGAGAAGAGAAAGACGAAGATCCCCGCGGGGACGATGGCGATCATGCCGTACCTGGAGCACTTGCGCCACAGGGCCGCCATGGACGGATGATCGCCGGCTTCGGCGTATCCCACGTAGGTGGAAAAGAACACGGAACCGAACACGCTCATCAGGATGCCTGCAATGGGCAGTTCGATGGCCGACACGCTGTAGATCGCGAAGCTGGAGGCGCCCAGGAAGGCGCTGATCATGATCTTGTCCAGGCTCCCGTTGATGAAGGGGATGAACCCCGCGACGCCCAGCCCGAAGGCGTAGCGGTACTGGGCCCGGTTCTCTATGCCCCGGAGCCGGAAGGAAAGCAGCTTCCTGCTTAGCAGGACGAGTCCGTAGAGCAGGGACTGGATGCCTTCCAGGACGACGATCAGCAGGATGAGCGGGTAGATGGCCGCGATCAGGCCCGAGAACAGCGCGCCGGCGATGGCCAGGATGCGCAGGAGGTACTGGAACACGCGCAGGACGCTGGCGGCGGCCGTGTGGCCGCTTCCGACCAGGGCGTTGTGGGCGGTCATGTTGACGAACAGGAACAGGGCGATCAGGAGATAGGCGCCGATCTCCCGGAGATAGGGACCCAGTTCCGTGTGGATGAGCACATAGGGGTCGAGCACGCCTTCGAAGAGCAGGAGGAGGACCAGGAAGATCAGCGCGCAGCTGGCCAGGGTGTTCCCCACGTACCTGCGGGCGTCCGGGGCGTATTTTCCCGAAATGAAGAAGAAGACGCTCTCGATCAGTCCGGTGGCGAACAGGTAGGCGAATCCGGCCGCCAGGATGCCATAGCGGTAGGGCGCCAGGTATTCCGGGTCGAAGAAATGGGCGATGACGATCGACTGGAATACCTGCAGCACGCTCGCGATGAGCAGCGCGGCATAGAGTATGACGGCGGCGCTTCGTTTTGACATGGGCCCGTCAGGCGGTGGGCCTGCACCGGCGGGTAGGCTCAGACCCCGTCCCTCAGCATCTCCGCGACCGCGGTAACGGCGCGGTCCGCCTCATCGAGGGTATTGTAAATATGGGGGGAAAGGCGGACGTTGGGTCCCATGCCCGCACCGGCGATATGGTACGTATTGTAGAGCTTGTCGAAGACTTTGCGCGGATCGAGTTCGCCCGGCTTGAAGATGACTACGCCGGCGGAAAGGGCGGGGTCCATGGACGTGGAAAGCTCGATGCCCGGCAGGCCGGAAAGCCCTTCCTTGATGGCCGTGGCCACCTGGCGCATGCGGGCCTCCACGCGGGCGGGCCCGATCTTCTCGTGGAACTCGACGCCCCGGCCCGTGGCCGTCAGCGCCGCGTCGTCCCGCTGTCCGAGGACCTCGTACTTGCGCGCGCTCTCCTCCACTTCGTCCCGCCAGCCCGCGCTCACAATGCTGGGCCAGACAGCGCCCTGGCTTTCTTTGCGGACGTAGAGCACACCGACCTCCTTCGGGCCCATGAACCACTTGTGGGCGCTGCCCGTGTAGGCGTCACAGCCCATATCGGCGAGATCGATCTTCAGGGCGCCGAAGCTCTGGGCGCCGTCCACGACGGAAAACACGCCGCGGGCCCGCGCCGCCGCGCACAGCCTTTTGGCCGGCATGGTCAGCCCAGTGCGATTGGACACGTGGGTGAAGGACATGACTTTCGTCGCCGGGGTGTAGGCCCGCTCGAAGGCATCGATGATCTCGTCTTCACTCTGAGGCACCACCGGGACCGACACGTAGTTGATCTTGAAGCCGAACCGCCTGGCCTTGACCTGCCACGCCTGGTTGTTCGAGGGATGGTTCAGGTCGGACAGCAGCACCTCGTCACCCGCCCCGAGGTGATAGCCGGTGCTGATGACGTTGTTGGCCTCGCTCGTGTTCCGCACCAGCGCGATCTCGTCAGAATGGGCGCCCAGAAGGCGCGCCATCTTCTCGCGCGTCTCCTCTCTGATCTGCCGGTACTTCATGCGGTTGTGGAACGACGCATCGTAGTCCAGGTCGCGGGTGTACTTGAAGACTGATTCCATTACCGGATAGGGCGAAGGGCAGAGGTTCGCGGCGTTCATCAGCGCCAGGTCGTCCCGGAGGAGGAACTGGCTCCGGACCGCGTGCCAGTACCGCTCGTCGCCGGGGTCCGTACCGGAGACCGCCGTCTCCAGGTCCTGGGGCACGTCAACCATTGGCGATGCGGAGGCGGAAGTGCCGTTAACCAGGGCGCCGCCCGCGGCGATCCCCCCGGCCAGCCGTTTCATGAACGATCGACGGGACACCTGCCACGCCGATTCCGGTATGCTCTCTATTTCGTAATCGTTCTGAATCATCCTTGACCTCCGGATGTGTAGTGTTGGGCCAGGCTAGAAGTCGATCGCGAGTCCGAAATGGGCCGTAATGAGATCGGTGGTCGACTTGGTTATGTTCAGTTCGGCCGTACCCTCCCTGCGAACGATATCGCCCCGCTTCAGGTAATCGGCTTCCGAGCCGTCATGGTAGCGCATCCTGAGTTCCAGGGAAACGGACCGCAGGGTGCGGTTCTGCGGTGTCCGGTCTTCGCCGCCGCTCCATACCTCGATCAGGACCCCGCCGCCCACGCCCTTGGTGAAGGCGAAGTCATCGAGATTTGTGGAACTGGCGATATCCTCGCCGCTGAACCGGGGGAGGTCCTCGATCGTCGTGCTGGTGAAAAGGTAGTGGAAGCCCACGACGCCTTCTACGTAGAAACGCAGCGGGGCGGGAGTGGTCTGCAGACGGAGAAAGGCGTTCATCGAAAAGATGTTGTTCTCGGTAACCACGCCGACGAGGACATCTGGGATCGTCAGGCTGAACTGCTCGGTGCGCCGCTCGTGGCCGTAGATCATATAGCCCAGGTCAAGGCCGATCACGGCGGGCGTCCGGGGAATCATGTAGCCCACGTAACCCGATATGCCGATACCAGGGTTCTTGACGTTATCACCGAACTCGCCCGTCGGGAATCCGCCGAGGATGCCGAATCCGGTGATGACGTAGGGAGGCACGTCCACGACCTCCGCGTCCTGCGCGTTGGCCGGGGCCGTCCGCGCCAGGCTGAACAGTAGGGCCAGGACGGTCAGGGCCGCCATGTACGTGGGGTACGTTGCGCGGCTTGATATGCGATTGAATATACGGCATGAAATACGTTGCATTAGAAACGTCCGTGTTAAGGGTTGTGGTTCAGGACTGCAGTTCCCCGACTCTCGCGAACACGGCGGACCAGCGCACTCGGTGGCTGTCCTCGATATAGTCGGGAATGAACCCCAGTCCGAGATAGGTCTTGACGGCAGGCAAGCGAAAATCGTCCGTACCCAGAAAAGCGGCCGCGTAGCCGCGCTCCCGCATGTAATGGAGCACGGCCAGGGTAACGAGTCGGCCCAGTCCCCTTCCGCGGTGGGCCGGTTTCGCGC
Source organism: Gemmatimonadota bacterium (assembly GCA_009835325.1). NCBI lineage: Bacteria > Pseudomonadati > Gemmatimonadota > Gemmatimonadota bacterium. Next base: position 54,754 of record VXWP01000030.1, read on the forward strand.
AGACCATGTGTACCTGCGCGGCGCTTACGCCCTCGGGCCGGACGTCATAGGCGCAGGCCGTGGCCACGGCTACCCCCGATCGTGTTGCGAAGAAACACCCGTCCGCCATGAACGGTTCCGTTTCCGTCAGTTCTTTGCGGCACTTCTCCGCCGTCCAGTCCGTCCCGATGCCCGTGTTCATGATCTCGCACCAGGCTGCTTCGTCGCCGGGCCGGTAGGTCCTCAGCACATACCCGTCCGGCACGCTGATTTCCGGCAGGTCTTCCAGTTCGGGGCGCATCATCCGGAGTTGCAGTTCAGGCATGGACGCCTCGTCCCCTACACGTCACATCCGACGCTCCGCAGGTGCGCCACCGAATCCGCAACGCGCCGGCAGGTCTCCTCTTCGTTGAGCGATTCCCCTGCCACCCCTTCGATTTCCATGGTGAACGGTCCGTGGAACCCGTGGGCGTTCAGCCGGTCGAAAACCGTCTTGAAATCGACGATGCCCTCGCCGAAAGTGGGAAAGCACCAGGTTTTGTATTGGCCGTCGGTATCCTTGAGATGCATGCTGCCGATGCAGTCGATGACCTTTTCCATTTCGTCGACGTGGTCCACGTCCCGGTTGTAGTAGTGTATGTTGGCCGTGTCGTAATTCACGCGGACGTTGGGGTGGTCGACGCCGCCCATGGTCTCCAGGGCGATGGCCGCATTGGTGATCAGATCGGGATGGGTTTCCATACCGATGGTGATCCCGTATTCGGCCGCCTTTGCGCCACAACGGTGCAATCGTTCGTAAACCACGCGCTTATCCTGGTCCCCGGCCTGAACGCTCACGAAAAGCACGCGGGCGCCCAGGGCCGCGGCGGCGTCCAGGTGCGGGGTCAGCCGAGCGTCCACGTCGTCGTACTGGATCTCCACCGGGCACTGCAGGCTGCTGGCCGAAAGCCCGTGATCTTCGAGCCTGGACTTGACCCCGGCGACCTGATCCGGCGCGGGGGCGTCGATTTCCACGTGATGAACGCCGATCGTGGGCAGATGGGCATAGGCGGATTCGCTGAACTTTCCGTAGCTTGCCGTTCGGCACGCAAGCAGGTTGGCGGGCATAGAGATCCTTCTTTCGGATTGATACTTCTAACGGGGAACGGAGCGGACAGGTACCGGAATGAACACTGTTCGAAATATAACGGAAGTACAAAGGAGGGTCAAGGTGTCGTACAGGTCAGAAGCCCCGCAGTCCCGTGACCCACTTCATCAGGCCTTCCGCGGGCAGGTCGGGTTTCAGGATGGGCTTCGTTGCTCCCAGGGTACGCAACAGGACCTCGGCGGCCTGGTAACCGCTGCGCACGGCGCTCTCCATGGTCGCCGGCCAGCCCGTCTGCACCCAGTCGCCGGCGATGGAGAAATTTGAAAGGGGACTGGTTGGGCCGGGGCGCAGCGCGTCGCAACCAGGCCGGGGCGCGAAGGTGGCCCGGCCCTCCTTGACGACGATGGCCTTGAGCAGTTTGGCCTGGCGTACGGCGGGCAGGAGTGAGTCGAGATCTTCCATGGCCTGATCGATGATGACCTGCCGGGGCGTTTTCATCCAGTCATCGGAAGCGCTGACTACGAGGCCGAGATAGGCGCCGCCGTTATCCGCGGAGAAGGTACCGGCGTGCCGGCTGGACTGGTTGAATATCCACTGTATCCTTCGGCCGATCACGGCGGCGTAGCCCAGTTCCGTCACGGGCCGGTCGAACCAGACGTGCACGGCCGTGATAGGCGAGACCGACAGCCCGTCCAGCATCGAGAAATAGGGATCCGAAGCCTGGCTTTTAGGAAGCAGCTTGCACAGGACGTCGAAAGGCAGGGCCGAAAGGTAGGCCTCGGCTTCGACAGACGAACCGTCCTGCAGCGAGATGGAAGCCACCTTGCCGTCGTGGACGTTAATACCGGTAACCCCCCGGTTGAACACGACGCGGCCGCCCCGCTGCTCGATGTAGTCTATACAGGGCGCGTAAAGATCTCCCAGCGGAACGGCGGGCAGTCCCACCTCGTATCCGCTGCGATTGAGCAGCATGGCCCGGACGGCCGTTCCGATTCCGTAGTCGGCATCGATGTCGTCCAGTTCGTCATTGAGCGCGCTGATCAGGAAGGGTTTCCAGAAGGCTTCGACGGCCCGATTTGTTGCCCCGTGGGCCTCGAGCCAGGCGGCCATGGAAACCGGCGATGGCTCCGTGCCGCGGGACGCCGCAGGGGCGGGCGCCACGGCCGGCTCGCCGGTTCTCCCTGGTCTGGCAACGTGACGAATCATGCCGGCCACGGTACGGACGATGGACAGCTTGTCCCGGATGCCCATGGTCTTCAGCCGCAGGAAAGATGGAAGCAGATGCAGGGGCGGGGGGAGCGCTGAGGGCTCGATGACCGAGACCCGGCTGGACTCGTCGATGAACGGGATGTCTTCGTGGAAGTCGATATGTTCCGCGACGCCGAGGCGCGTATAGAAGTCGAGGAGGTTGACGCAGCAGCCCAGGAGCACGTGCTGGCAGTTGTCCACCCTTTCGCCGCTCGACGGGTGGATGAAGGATGTGGCGCGGCCTCCCAGGATCGGACGCCTTTCGTACAGTTCGACCTGCAAGCCGGAATCGGCCAGTGCGACCGCGCCGGCCAGTCCGGCCAGCCCTCCTCCGATGACGATTGCGTGGGTCATACGCGCTTTCGGATGAGCGCCCGGGCCGTGATGGAGAGTTTCTTCCACGGGGACAGGCCGATGCGCTGGCTGTATACGTCATACTGGCGGCGGGGGATTTCCTCGAGACATGCCCGGTAGATACCGATCATCGTCGCCAGGCACGCCCGGCTCGAGGGTTGAACGAGCGGAAGGAGCGGCAGCGCCTCGTCGTAGAAGCTCCTGGCCCGTTCCACCTGGAAACCCATCAGTCGCCGGAATGGGTCGTTGAACAATCCGATCCGCAGGTTCTCTTCCGGGTATCCGAAGGCATCGAGGTCCTCCTGCGGAAGGTAGACGCGGCCCATCCCGGCGTCTTCCCGGATGTCGCGGAGTATATTGGTCAGTTGGAAGGCGATGCCGCAGGACTCGGCGTACCGCTCGGCTTCTTCTCCCTGGTATCCGAAGATGCGTATGCACACCAGTCCGACGGCGGATGCCACGCGATAGCAGTACTGGTACAGGTCCGCGAAGCTGGCGTAGCGTGTTACGGTAAGATCCATTTCCGCGCCGTCGATGATTGCGTCGAAATACGCCCTGGGGATGTCGAACCGCCGCACCGTATCGCTGAACGCCGGCAACATGCTGTCCGAGGCCGGCGTTCCGTCATGGGCGCCGCCTCCGGCAGGTGTCCCGTCATAGGCTTTGTCCAGGACCTCGCGACAGGCGTTCAGCCGGGATTGACGGTCCGCTGCGCTAAGTTCGCTGGCGGTCCCGGTCGCTCCGGACTCCCCGGTCGCGCCGGCCGTCCCGGTCTCCCCGGTCTCCCCGGCCTCCTCGTCGACGATATCGTCACAGTAGCGCATGAAGGCGTAGACCGCGCACATGGCCCGCCTTTTTTCAGCCGGCAGGACGAGGAAGGAATAGTAGAAGTTCTTCGCCCTCGATTTCGCGACTGCGCGGCAGAAATCGTAGGAACGTTCTAGCGAATCCATAGTCGTTTCAGTGCGTATTTAAGAAAAAGACCGGCCTTCCGGGCGGATGACAGGGTGGGGCGCCGGGACAGCACGTCGAAACGCCGTCTTTCGATCTGGTCCAGCAGGGCGGAACCGCACCGGTTGAAAAGTTCGATGTCCAGCCCGACTCTCGCGTCCACCATCCCGCACAGCCCGAGTCCCTCATCGAACAGCTCGCGCGTCCGGTTCACCTGGTACGACATCAGTCCCCTGAACCGCTCGTCGACGACCCCGGCCTTCAGGTCCTCTTCGGTGTACTGGTAACGGTCCAGATCCTCCAGGGGCAGGTAGATCCGGCCCTTTTCCAGGTCTACGCGCACATCCTGCCAGAAATTGGCCAGTTGGAGCGCGGTACACGTGGCGTCGGACAGCAACTGGCGTTCCCTGTCCCGGTAGCCGCACAGGTAGAGCACGAGACGGCCCACGGGATTGGCGGAGTAACGACAGTATTCGAGCACGTCCCCGTAGGTCCTGTAACGCGTCACGACCTGATCCTGCCGGAACGCGGTCAGCAGGTCCCTGAACGGGGCAATCGGTATTTCGAACCGGTCGATCGTTTCCCGCAGGGCGATGAAGACCGGATGACGGAGTTCGTTCTCGTAACAGGCCTGCAATTCGGCGTCCCACCAGTCGAGCAGCTCGAGGGACAGGCCGGTGTCTCCGGTCTCGTCGGCGAGGTCGTCGGACCACCGGCAGTAGGCGTAGACATGGTAGAAGTGCCGCCGGAGCGCGGTGGGCAGAAAGGGGGAAACGACGATGAAATTCTCGTAGTGCCGGCGCGCGAGGTGGCTGCAGTACCTGTGGGCAGACTCCAGGGAGTCGTCCCCGGGGCCGGGCAGCGCGTCGAGCGCGAGATCGTTGAACCGAAGTACGGCTTCCGGCAGATAGTCGGGTAACTGGGACATGAATAAGACGCGGAAAGACCGTCTCCCGGCCCGCCTGGTCTGCCGGACCCGCCTGGAACGCTTAAACCGTCTGGACCGCCTGCCGCCTTACCCGCCGCTGCAGGCGAATTCCAGTACGAGTTCCTCTTCGAGGCGGTACTCGATGAGGTCCTTGATGGTTGCGATTTTCAGATGATGCTCGTCGGCGATTTCGACCAACCGGGGAAGACGTGCCATGGAGCCGTCCTCGTCCAGCACTTCGCACAGGACCCCCGCCGGGTAGAGACCGGCCAGTCGCATCAGGTCGACCGTGGCCTCGGTGTGACCGTCTCTTTCCAGCACGCCGCCATCGCGTGCCTGCAACGGGAAGAGGTGCCCCGGCCGTTCGAAGTCCTCCGGCACCGTATCCGGATGCACGAATAATTGAGCGCTTTTTGCCCGGTCATGGGCGGAAATGCCGGACGTCACGCCGTTTACCGCATCCACGGAAACCGTGAAGGGCGTGTCCCCAGTCGACGTTTTCCCGTCGACCATGATGGGGATGTCCAGCTCTGCAAGCCGCTGTTTTGTGGTGGGCAGGCAGATCAACCCCCGTCCGTGCCTCGACATGAAGTTGATGATTTCGGGCGTAACCTTTTCGGCGGCTACCATGAAGTCGCCTTCGTTCTCACGGTTTTCGTCATCGATGACGATCAGCACCCGTCCTGCGCTCACTTCTTCCACGGCCTCTGGAATGGTGCAGAAATGGGATAACATCTCGCTTACCCCCTCTTCTAAGGTGTAATTAAATACGAGCGGCGCGGTCTCACAATCGGATTCGCAAGTGGATCAGTTTTCAGGAAGAACGCGCCGTCCGCCATGCCTCGGTGGAAAATTAGACATATGCTCATATGGAGATTATATTCATATCAAATATGAATTGCATGAGGTCCCCGTGAG
>VXWP01000031.1 GCA_009835325.1 Gemmatimonadota bacterium
TTCCCCATATCATTTTACAGGTTTGTTCGGTAAAACCGATCTTAATTTTGTTTACGAATCCGATTACTTTCGTTCCTGTCCCTTAACTCGGTTATTGTACTTTGCCTTGGGCAATCTCAAACACCATTACAAGTAACCGAACGTCTCGTATTCGGCGTCAATGTAAACCCAGTTTTCTGCGAGTTGGGGTCTGGTATCCTTCGGATCATACATGGCAAAGGCGATATCAGCTCGTCGTGTACCTTTTTTACCAGTCATCCTTTCTGTTGCCCCTTCGACCTTTCTTAAGAATCTCCGTCGTGATTCTCCTGGTAATCTGGACATAAACCATCCTCCTTTCTTTGACTTGGTTCGATCAGTTCGCCGTACTTTTTGCGCCGGATTTCGAAATCAACGTGATAGACTGATCCCAAACGTGATAGACTAATCCCAGATGAAAGGTATAAAATGACGTAGTAGTTGTCAAATCCTCCAATCCTTCATCCAAGATCCACCGACAGACGTTCTCCCCGGGGCGACTGACTGTCCGCTACCCCGCCGGCCTCCGTTGCCACTTCCACCACTCTTCCTGCGGCGCGTAGCCCAGGATGCGTTCCGCCTTTTCCAGGCTGTATCTCCCCGGTCCATAGTGGCTGTGCAGGTTGAAGGCCTGGTAGAATTCGGGAACCGAGGGGAGTTCGAGGCCCTGGCGGCAGGCCACGGCGAGATCGTCGTGGATGATGAGGAATTCTCGCGTCGAGTTCTTGCCGGTATGCTCGGTCGGCCGGGGCGCCAGGCCCTGGAACAGGTAGCAGACCGTGTGGATCTTGTGGTGCCGGGCGAAGCTCCGGACGATCTCGTTGCTCAGGTGCTTGGTGATGAAATAGTAGTCGGAGGAAGGCGCATCGGGCGCGTCGACGGGGATGTCGGTGTCGTGCACGTAGGCCAGGAGGGTCTGGGCCGGACCGGTGTGGATCACCTTCCTGATCCCGGCGTCGGCGGCCGCCTTCATCACGTTCCAGGCCCCGACGGTATTGACCTGGAAGCTCAGCGTGTCGTCGTGGCGCAGGACCGTGAAGTTCATGACCGCGTCCACGCCCTCCACGGCCTCGCGGACCTGGCCGTAGTCCCGCACGTCCACGGTGAGGACGGGCTTTCCGTCCGGGTGGTCCTTGATGTCGGCCAGCCGCAGGTCGTAGTCCTGCTCGAGCGCGGGGGTGATGTGCGGCGCGATGAGCCCGGAAGCGCCGAGCAGCAGGACTTTCTTCATGGATGGCACCTCGATACGGCATCGGTTGCGCGCCGAGGTCCGAGGTCTGTGGCGGTTTCAAGACAGAACATCGTGCCTCCCCTCAGCCCCGCCAGTTCGCGGCGAAGTTGTGGACCGGCGCGTAGCCGAGGTTGCGCGCCTGGTTGATGAGGTACTTCGGATTCTCCAGGTCGGCGCAGATGTGGTACGTGGCGTACCTGCTTGTCCACCAGACCTGGTCCGAGGCGTCGCGCTCCAGGGCGAGGCGGAAGGCCTGGGCCGCGTCCCGGTAGTCCAGCCACAGCAGGTCGGGCGCCTGGCCGGCCACTTCCTCTTCGCTGACGAGGTTGCCCAGCCTGAGTCCCGTGACCGTCACCATGTGGTCCCTCGCGAATTCGCGGGCGGTGTGCTCGCCCAGGTAGCGGGACATGGCCGGCATGTCGGGCTCGGGCAGCGGCTTCCAGAGTTCGCTGATGTACACGTCGTCGGGATAGGGCCGGAAGAGGTCGAGGGTCCCGCCGTAGACGAAACGCTTCACGCCCGCCTCCACCCCGGCCTTGAAGAGCTGGTGCGTGCCCCGCGTGGCCAGTTCCAGGAGATGCTTCTCGCGCTCCACCTCGGACTCCGGCAGGTCCTGCGGCGGCTCGCCCGTGTGGACGACGGCGTCCATGCCGCGGACCGCCCTCCAGGCGAAGTCCTGGTCCAGCAGGCTGCCCTGGGCCTCATCGCCTGCCCATTCGCCGCGCGTTTCGCCCCCGGTCGCGGCTGGCGCTTCGACGGGCGATTCGTCCACAAGACGGAGCGAGTGGCCTTCAAGGGCGTCGGCCACCGCCCGTCCCAGCCGGCTCGCGGCGCCGGTGATCAGTATGTTCATGGTTGCTCCTTTGAGACTCGAATTTTGTCTGCGAGTTTTCCGAATTCAGCTCCGACTAATCATTAAAGGTCCACAGGTCCAGGGCCGTGCCGCCCAGCACGCGGGGCATGTCCTCCGGCGCGATGAACTTCATTTCGTCGCGGACGACCGTCAGGGTTTGGCCGTAGGCGGCGTTCGGGAGGCAGACGGGCCAGTCGGTGCCCCACATGATGCGCTGGCCGCCGAATGCCTGGTAGACCGCCTCGACCATGGCGTGGGTATCCGACCAGGGATAGTCCTGATTCGAAATGGACCAGGTATGGCTGATCTTCACGTATACGCGGGGGTACCGGGCCAGGTCGAGTACGGCCTGGATTTCGTCCGGCCGGTCGGGCTGCGCGTCGGCCATGTGGTCCACGACGACGTCGAGGTTGGGAAACCGGTCCAGCAGGCCAGCCAGGTCGGGCAAGCGCCCGGGCCGCGTCAGCATGAGCAGCGGGACCTCGAGTTCCTCGGCGCGCCGGAAGATGGGCGGCATCAGGGGGCCGCGGAACCAGTCGCCCGCAGGGCCTTCGGCTGGACTCAGCCGCACGCCCTGGAAGCCGTGCTCCTCCACCCACCGGCTGAGGTGATCCGGTGCGGCGGGGTCTTCGGGATTGACGCGGCAGACCCCGGCAAACCGGTCCGGGTACGTGCGCAGGACGTGAGATACGTATGCATTGTCCCAACGGTAGCCGATGTATTGCACCAGGACGGTCTTCTCCACGCCGTGCCGGTCCATCAGGGCCAGGAGCATCTCCGCCGTTCGGTCCTCGGCGGGCGGTGCGTCGCTCTCCGAGGGCCAGGGGAAAGCGGGATCGTTGACCCAGACATGGGTATGGGGGTCGATGATGCGCATGGTTCTCGCAGGGTGTTAGGCTTTGAACGATTCGCTAATGTCGAGACCTGAACCGATTAAATCAAGGATAAAGTGAGGTGCATGCGCAATGGCAAGACAGAACCTGATCCTGGGTCTGCAGGCGTTCTCGGCGATCGGTATTTTCGCGCTGGGGCTGTTGACCTATTTCGGCCAGTCTAGCCGGGACCTCCGTCTGGAGATGCGGCAGGGATTCGAGTCCATCCGGGTGGAAATGAGGGGAGAAAACCGAGCCTTCAGAACGGAAATGAGGGAAGAAAACAGCACTTTCATGGCGGAAATGAGGGAGGAGTTTGACGCATTCAAGACGGAAATGAAGAGAGAGTTCGGCGTATTCAGGACGGAGATGAGGGAGGAATTCGCGGACATCAGAAGGGAGTTGAGAGACGTCAACACCCGCCTTTCACGCGTAGAAGGACATCTTGGGATACCGCCGGTCCAGATCCCGGTTCCCTGATCGCTGCTGGTCAAATGGAGCCGGCGAGTCGTAAGGGTCGGCCAGTCCGACAGGGGTCAGCGGGCCATAAGGTTGAGCCGAACCGATTGAATCAGCGCGTGCGAACGAACTTCTGCAACCGGGCGTCGGCCTGGACTTCGCCGACGTAGAGGTCGCCGCGTGAATCCATCCAGATGCCGTGGGGACATCCGGCGAACTCGCCGGGCCGGTCGCTGCGCCGTCCGCCTCCCCAGCTGCTTACGAGGTCGCCGTCCAGGGTGTATATACCTACCTGTTGTTCGAGTTCGGCCACGTAGACGATATCCTCTTCCGGGTCAAAAAAGGTGGTGTCGGGCTTGCCGGGAACGGCGCGTTCCTCGAGGTAGTTTCCTTCCAGGTCGAAGAGCTGGATGCGCTCGTTGGTGCGATCGCACGCCCAGATCCGGTCATGGCGGTCTATGCGGACGCAGTGGCTGAGTTCGAACTGGCCCGGGCCTGAGCCCCAGCTTCCCCAGGAGTGGATGTGGCGGCCCTCGGCGTCGTAATGGTGGATCCGGGCATTCTCGTAGCCGTCGGACACATAGATGTCGCCGTTCGGCGCGACGACGGCATCGGTGGGTTTGCGGAAGGGATCGCCGTCCGCCGCGCCGGGAACGCCGGGCATGCCGATCACCCTCACCTGGTTTCCGTCGCGGTCGAACTTGCGTACGCAGTGATCCAGCCAGTCGGTGAGATAGAGGTTGTCCTCTCCGTCGATGTAGATACCATGCGCATCCTTGAGTATGCCGTCGCCGATCGTCTTGATGAATTGGCCGTCGCGGTCGAATACGATCAGGGGATGCTCGCTCCGCGAATACACGTACACCCGATCCTGGGAATCGCACGCCACGCCGGTTATCCAGCCGAAGGACCAGCCCTCCGGCAGGCTGTACCAGTTCTCCTGCAATTCGTAGGTATACGCGCCGCTGCCGAAACTCATTTGCATGCCTCTTTCTTTTGAAAAGCCGCCTCGATGCCGGAGTACAGATGCACGATCCAGCCGTAACCCAGCATCCACAGCATGACCGCGAGGACGAAATGGATGACCGCGGCCGGCCTGCGGCCCTGGTACAACTGTCCCAATCCGGGGACGACCAGACTGAATACCATGACACCAAACCTGGTGCCGAGGGGCGAGCCTCAAAGCATGATGGTTCTCCTTAAGGCGCCTGCGCAACCCTGTGGGCCTGCTTGGGATTGCGGCGCTGTTCCTCCAGGGCCTCGACCCAGCTGTCCGCCCAGGCCTGGTGGTCGGTCAGTACGCGCTCCGGATTCGCTCGGCTCCGCACGCAGAAGTCCGGAAAAAAGGGCCGGCCCGTCGGCGCGCCATAGGCCACGTAACGCAGGTCCAGGCTCCAGCGCACGTCCCATTCGGTCAGGTTCGGCGTGGACCGGTGGGGCGTATACTGGCTCAGGAAGACGACCCCGCCCTTGCGCACTTCGGCCGGTTCCGCCTCGGTCTCGGGCATGAGGTCCGGCTTGATGCGCGTGCCCGCGTCCGACACGTGGTCGAGATGGCCGGTGTGGATCACGTCCGGGATCACCTCCAGGCACCCCCGTTCCACCGTGGCGTCCACCAGAGGCAGCCAGCAGGTCAGCGCCAGGGTCCGGTCCGACTCCGCCCAGCTCACCCCCGAGTCCTGGTGCCAGGGCACGTTGTACGACGGGCTGGCGTCCAGGCGGGACGGCGGCTTGGCCCGGATGTGCTGTATGGGCGAGCAGGTGATTTCGGGGCCGACCAGGGACTCCACGGCGTCGAGCAGGTTATCGTTCCGGAGGAAGTCGAAGACCGGCTTCGCCCGCAGGTCATAGATGTCCATGCCGCTGCCGATCTCGGTGCTCTGGGCGAACAGCCGGGCGTAGCGCGTCAGGAAGGGTTCGTCTTCGTACAGGTCGGCAATCTTGCCCTCGAAGTGCAGGTTCCGCGCCTGCCGGTCGACGAACTCCGTCATGGTCTCGATCACGGGATCCAGGTCCGCGTCGGTCAGCACGTCCTCGACGACCACCAGACCGCGGTCGTGGAACTCCGCCAGTTGCGCTTCGGTGAGGGCCATGGGCGTTCTCCTATGTTCTCTTTGCAGTTACGGCGGCCGGGTCTTACGGCCGATTTGATCCTAATGGTACGCTGATCGCGGTTTTCAACAGCCGATGCAATCCAGATCCGGTGCTAATCAGATGGTCACGATAACATAATCGCAAAACAGTGCGTTGGCAACACGGGAGGATCGGAAATCGACTATCACAGAAACAAACCGCAGAATCATGTTTATGTCATATTTACGAATTTTTCTTAATTGTGTATGTTTTCTATTTGGTATGTTCACATTATCTAACTAATTTCATATATCGAATCTCGTGAAATAGAACGGACAGCAATGTCAGGCGTATGAATCGAGTTCTGATGCGTACCCATCGGTGTCTGTTTTTCGGGTGTAGATCCTCGTTCTTCGCCGCGGTGTTGCTTGTGACAGCCTACCTGTCCCTGGCCACCTGCGGCAAAGATAGTCCGACGAAGCCGACAGCTCCGGAACCGACTCCTCCTCCACCGCCTCCCCCGGCGCCGGTCGCCACCCGTATAGAAATCACCCCTTCATCTGTTACGCTCAACTCTATAGGGCAGACAGCACCGTTAACCGCCAGGGTCTTAGATCAGAACAATGCAGTACTCAGTGGTGCTGCCGTAGTCTGGTCCAGTAGTCTGCCGGGCGTGGCCACGGTGAGCGCCCAGGGGCTGGTGACCGCAGTCGCGAATGGCAACACCCAGATCACCGCACGATCAGGAAATGTGTCTGCTTCGGTTACCGTAATCATTTCACAGTCCGCGACGAAAGTCGTCATTGAGCCGACCTCTGCGAACCTCATGGCCATCGGTCAGACGGTGCAGTTGACGGCTTCCGTGTTGGACGGAAACGGTCAGCCAGTAGCGGACGCCGAGGTCACCTGGTCGAGCAGCGACGAGTCCGTAGCTACCGTGAGCGGTCAGGGTCTGGTGACGGCGGTGGCGAGCGGCACTGCGCAGATCACCGCCAGTGCGGGAAGCGCGTCGGCTTCCGTTTCCGTCACGGTGATGGTTGCCCGTCAGGACCGGGAGGCACTGGTCGCCCTGTACAACAGCACGAACGGAACGAACTGGACCAACAGTACGAACTGGTTGACAGATGAGCCCCTGGAAACATGGTACGGTGTTAGCGCGAACGACCGGGGCGAGGTGACAAATCTGTTTCTGAGCGAGAACAACCTTGGGGGGACGATACCCTCTAGTCTGGGTCAACTGCATAATCTCTATTCTTTGTATCTTGATGGCAACCAGTTGACGGGCACTATCCCTCACGAATTCGGTCGACTCACTAACATCAGAACACTGCGTCTCAGCGAAAACTCTTTGACGGGTGCCATCCCGCCCGAACTTGGGCAACTGACCCACCTCATTCTGCTGAATCTCGCCAACAACGAATTGACGGGTGCCATCCCACCCGAACTCGGTCAATTACGCAATCTTAAGAACCTGAACTTTGGCTGGAACGCGTTGACCGGAAGCATCCCTCCCGAGCTTGGTCAATTGAGCAATCTCACAATTTTGAGTCTTCGCTACTCGCTGTTGACGGGCGCCATCCCTCCCGAACTCGGTCAACTTCGAAATCTCGAAGAGATGTTTCTCGACTCGAATGAATTATCCGGAAGCATCCCCTCCGAACTCGGTCAACTCACTAACCTCAGAAGACTGGTACTTTCCAATAATACAGGTCTTTCCGGACCGTTGCCCTCAACGATGACCGAACTGACAAACTTGCAACTGTTCCATATTGACAAAACACTGTTATGCGTCCGGCCAACGGTTGAATTCCAGGATTGGTTCCGCACGATAGCGGAAAGGCGCGGTTCAACCTGTTCCGATCAGGAACGGGATGCTCTGATCGCGCTGTATAACCGTACGGACGGCCCGAACTGGACCAACAACTCGAACTGGTACAGCTTCAAGTCTCTGAACGAATGGCACGGCGTAATCACCGACGCCGAGGGCAAGGTCGTCAAAGTCGACCTTGAGGATAACAACCTGAATGGATCGCTTCCAGGATCACTGGGCGATCTGACAAGTCTAACGGCGTTGAACCTGTCGTTCAACACGGCCCTCACCGGGACTCTACCGCCTACTTTCACGAGCCTCGGTCTGGAGGAGTTACTGTTGGAAGGTACGCAATTATGCGCTCCTTCGGACGACGGTTTCCAGGCATGGCTTGAAGGCATTTCGCAACGGAACGGTGCCGACTGCATCGACACCCGACGGGACTTCTACCCATTGACCGTACTTTACGACAGCACAAATGGGCCGGAATGGACCAACCAGTCGAACTGGCTGACCGGTGCGGCCCTGGATACCTGGTATGGCGTGACGACCAATGAACTCGGAGAGGTGACGGGCCTGGACTTGCAGGAGAATAACCTGGCAGGAACGATTCCACCCGAACTGGCGCAATTCGATAAACTGGAGACACTGCACCTCGGCATTAACCAATTAACGGGGCCGATTCCACCCGAACTCGGACGACTCGGTAACATGACGTATCTGTACCTTGGGTGGAACCGGTTAACGGGGCCGGTTCCTTCCGAACTCGTTCATCTCGAGAACCTGACTTTCCTGCACCTTGGCTACAACCGGTTGTCGGGAACCGTATCTCCCGAACTCGTACGACTCCCCGACCTGAGGGAACTGAACCTGGCCGATAACCAGTTGACGGGCACCATACCTGCCGAACTCGGACAACTTGGGGATCTCGAATATCTGAAGTTGTATTTCAACCAGTTAGGAGGCGCCATACCTCCCGAACTCGGACAACTTGGCAATCTCCACCTCATGAACCTTAAGGGAAATAAGTTGACGGCCTTCATCCCTCCCGAACTCGGACAGCTAGGTTGATTG
>VXWP01000032.1 GCA_009835325.1 Gemmatimonadota bacterium
AGTACGAGCAGAGCAAGCGGGTAAAGGAATCGCGCAAGAAGCAGCACGTGACGCAACTGAAGGAGATCCGCTTCAAGACGCCCAAGATCAGCGAACACGACCTGGAGTACCGGGCCGAGCAGGCCCGCGATTTCCTGAAGCACGGGAACAAGGTCAAGGTGTCCGTGCGGTTCTGGGGACGTGAAATGACCCACGTGGAACTGGGCCAGCGGAAACTGGAGCACATGGCGCAGATACTGGAAGACGTGGGTACCATCGAACAGCGGCCAAGACTGGAGGGCCGCAGCATGTCGCTGGTCCTCATGCCCAGGTAGATACCAGGAGTAGATCATGCCTAAAATCAAGACGTTGAAAGCCGCGGCGAAACGCTTCAAGAAGGTCGCCTCCGGCAAGTTCAAACGCAGCCATTCCCACGCGACCCATAATAAGTTGTCCAAGAACGGCAAGCGCACGAGAAGCCTTCGTGGCACCGCCATGGCGAGCAAGGCCGACACGCCGCGCCTCAAACGGATGATGCCGAACTAATAGTCATGGTGTGCCTGACCGCACAGCCTGGGACGCCGAACTAATTTAAGGAACAGCAAACATGCCACGTGCCACGAACGCCACCGCCTCGCACAGGCGGCGCAAGAAAACCATCAAGCTGGCCAGGGGATACTGGGGCCGCCGCAACCGGCTTTACCGGACCGCCCGCGAAGCCGTCAACCGCGGCTGGGCCTACGCGTACCGCGACCGCCGCCGGCGCCGTCGCGATTTCCGCCGTCTGTGGATCACCCGGATCAACGCGGCGGCAAGGCTCAACGGCCTGACGTACGGTCAACTCATACACGGCATGAAGTTGGCCCGGATCGAAATCGACCGGAAACTCCTTGCCGAACTCGCCGTCAACGATCCGCCCGCCTTCGCCGTGGTGGCAGACGCAGCCAAAGCGCAGGTCTCCTGACGCTAGACCACCGTAGACCGCTGAAGGACCGGGACCGGACCATCCATGGTACAGGAAGCAGAAGCGATTGAAGCCCGGGCGCTGGAGGAAATCTCCCGCGCCGTCGACCCGTCGGACCTGGAAGATATCCGCATCAGGTACATGGGGAAGAACGGCGACCTGACCCGCGTCCTGCGGTCCGTGGGCAAGGCGGAACCCCGGGACCGCCCCCGCATCGGCCAACGGGTCAACCAGGCCAAGAAGACCATCGGCGAAGCCCTGGAAGCGCGCAGGGCGGCGTGCGAAGCGGGTGGGGAAACCGCGGCCGGCGCCCTGGACGTCACGCTGCCGGGACGCCCCCCGCCCCTGGGAAGCAAGCATCCCCTGACCCTGATCCGTGAGGAAGTCACCGAGATCTTCCGGGACATGGGTTTCTCGGTGGTGGACGGTCCCGAGGTGGAGTGGGACTACTACAACTTCGAAGCGCTGAACATCCCGCGCGACCACCCGGCCCGGGATACCCAGGACACCTTCTACCTCGGCAGCGACATCGTGCTGCGGACCCATACCTCGCCGGTGCAGGTCCGGGTCATGGAACACCAGAAGCCCCCGGTGCGGGTGATCGTGCCGGGACGCACCTACCGCCACGAGAACCCCGACGCCACCCACGCCTTCACTTTCCACCAGTGCGAGGGCCTGTACGTGGACAAAGGGGTCACGATGGCGCAGCTCAAGGGCGACATGACCTACTTCGCCCAGCGGCTCTTTGGCGGGAAGGTCAAGGTCCGTTTCCTCCCCGATTTCTTCCCCTTCACCGAACCCAGCGTACAGTACGACTTCTCCTGTGTCGCGTGCGGCGGCAAAGGTTGCCGGATCTGCAAGCACTCGGGTTGGCTGGAGATCTCCGGTGCCGGCATGGTCGACCCGGCGGTCTTCGGATTCGTGGACTACGATCCGGAAGTATACACCGGCTACGCCTTCGGCATGGGGCTGGACCGCCTCGCCATGTTCAAGTACGGGATCGACAGCATCCACATGTTCCTGGAGAACGACCTGCGCCAGCTCGAAGGAAACTGAGCGCGGTTCGTCCGTGAGTGCGCCGGACGTCCGGGCAAGGAGCCAGGTGTCACCGGCAAGGAGCCAAGCGTCTCATGGTGATTAAAGTCCCCCTTTCGTGGCTGCAGGCGTACTGCGACATCCCGTGGTCCGTCGAAGAACTGGTGGACCGGCTGGTCATGTCCGGCCTGGAAGTCGACGGCGTCGATACGGTCGGCAGTGACTTCGAGGGGTTCGTCGTGGGACACGTGGAGCGTGTGGATCGCCATCCCAACGCCGACCGGCTTTCCCTCTGCACCGTGGACGTGGGGGGCGAGTCCCTGCAGGTCATCTGCGGGGCGCCGAACGTGGCCGCCGGCCAGAAGGTGCCGGTCGCGCGGGTCGGCGCGGTGCTGCCCGGCGGCATGGAGATCCGGAAAGCGAAGATCCGCGGGGTGGAGTCCTTCGGGATGATCTGCTCCGAGGCCGAACTGAACCTGTCCGACGACCACGAAGGCATCATGGTGCTCGATGCCGGCGTCGAACCCGGACAGCCCCTGAAGGACATCGTGGGCGGACCGGAAACGGTGCTGAGCATCGACGTGGGAACCAACCGCCCCGACTGCCTCTCCCTGGTCGGCGTGGCCCGGGAGATCACCGCCCTGTCCGGCGGCGAACTGCGCCTGCCGTCCGGCGGCGTCGATGAAGCGGGTTCTCCCGTCGATACCCTGGCCAGCGTCCGCGTCGACGCCCCCGATGACTGCCCCCGGTTCGTGGGGCGCGTGATCACCGGCGTCCGGATCGGGCCTTCGCCGGACTGGCTGAAGAGCCGGATCGAAGCCGCCGGGATCCGGTCCATCAGCAACGTGGTCGACGTGACGAACTACGTCATGCTTGAAATGGGACAGCCGCTGCACGCCTACGACCTGGACCGGCTGGCGGGACGGGGCATCGTGGTCCGCCGCGCCGGGGAAAAGGAGGCCTTCACCACCCTGGACGGGGTGGACCGTACCCTCGACGGCGAGGTGCTGATGATCGCCGACCACGAAACGGGCATCGGCGTCGGCGGCGTGATGGGCGGACTGGATACCGAGATCACCCCGGAAACCGACAGAGTCTTCCTGGAAGGCGCCTGTTTCGACGCGGTGCGGGTGCGGCGGGGTTCGAAGGCGCTGCAGTTGCAGACGGACGCGTCGCGCCGGTTCGAACGGGGCATGGACCCGGAACTGCAGGGCGAGGCCGTGGGCAGGGCTGCGGGACTGATCGCCGAGGTGTCCGGGGGCGTGGTGGCGGAAGGCATGATCGACGTCCGGACCCCGGCCGGACCCGATCCGGCGATCCGGTTGCGCACGAGCCGCGTAAACGGGTTGCTGGGCACTGGCCTGGACCGCGACGAGATCGCTGCGTTGCTGCGCCGGCTGCGGTTCGACGTGCGGACCGACGGCGCGGATCTCGAGGTCGGCGTGCCGTCGTTCAGGCGGGACGTGGTTCGCGAAGTGGATCTGATCGAGGAGGTCGCCCGCCTCTATGGTTACGACAAGATCGAACCGGTGGCTTCGGCGCCGCCCCGCGACGATTCGGCCGAAGCCCGGGAACGGGAGGAAGCCCGCCGCGGCAAGCAGGACGACCAGCGGCGCCTGCGCGACGCGATGGCCGGGTTCGGTTTCACGGAGGTGGTCACCCACAGTCTCCTGCACCCGGACCTGAACCGGCTCATCGATCCAGACCGTCCCAGCGTCATAATCGACAATCCCCTGAGTCCTGAACTCTCCGCCATGCGCACGAGCCTGGCGGCCTCGGTGCTGGGCGTCGTGCGCTGGAACGCCAATCGCAAGGTACGGGACATCCGAATATTCGAGGCCGGGCGCGTTTTCTGGGCGAATGAAGAAGGCCTTCCCGACGAACCCGAGCACCTCTGTTTCGCCGTCATGGGGCACCGCCACAGCCCGCACTGGGACGGCCCTCCGGGGGCCTTCGATTTCTTCGATTTGAAGGGTCTGGCGGAGGCGCTGCTCGGCCGGTTAGGACTTGACAGGGTCGAAACCGTCCCGTATGATAAGATCGATCCTCTATTCGATGAGGACCGGACCGGCGAACTGCTCGCGGACGGGGTGCGGACCGGCCGTTTCGGCGCGGTGTCGCACCGGGTTCTCGACCATTACGAGATCCGGGAACCCGTATGGATGGGGGTGATCGACTGCGGCGTCCTCTTCGGTCAGGCGTCCGATCGAAGGACCTATCGTGCGCCGCCCAAGTACCCCGCGGTCGAGAGAGACCTGGCTATTGTCGTGCCCGAAGAGGTTACTCATCGGGACATACTGAATGAAATCCGCGCGTGTAGCGGCGACCTCCTGGAATCGGTCGAACTGTTCGACGTGTACCGGGGAACGCAGATCGCGGCCCAAAGCAAGAGCATGGCGTACGCCATGCGGTTCAGGTCCGGAGAACGGACGCTGACGGACGCTGAAGTCACGCGGCTTCAAGACAAGGTGCTGCGGCGCCTGGTGAGCCGGTACAGGGCGGAACTTCGCTCCTAGCGTCGTCGAGGCGCGCTGGAATACACTTTTGCGGAGGGATTCATGCAAGAACAATCCATAGAGCTGTTGCTGGGCCGGATCGAATCGATGATCGACATGATCCAGCGCCTGAAGGACGAAAACGCGGATCTGCGCGGCCGGAACCAGAACCTCGAGACGCAGGTCCAGGAACTGCAGCAGCGGCAGGAGCAGTCGGCTACCTCGAAAGAAGAACTGGAACAGGAAAACCAGACGTTGCGCGTCAAGCAGGACGACATCAAGGCCCGTATAGACACGATGCTGTCGCGCCTGGACGTCATCGAGTAAGATCAGTCCGGAGCAGTTCCTGTTGTGTCCGCCGCCGTTCGCCTTGCGTCCGGCATGCGTTTCCAGGCCGGTTGCTCACCGGGATGGACCCATTATGGATGACGAGAAAGTCACCGTACGCGTCAACATCTGCGGGACCGAATATCCGATCCAGGCGGAAGAGGAAGCCGAGTACATCCAGCGGATCGCCGCCTACGTGGACGAGCGCATGCGCGAGGTACCCGTCAGCGTGACCATGCAGTCCCTCACCAGCGTGGCGGTCCTCACGGCGATCAGGATCGCCGACGAACTGCACAAGGAACGTGAAAAACAGCAGAACCAGGTCGAATCGGAGTCCATGCATCACGATCGGATCGCGGAACTGATCCGGCGCATGGACGAGTTGATGGAGCACCAGGTTCCTGAACAGGATGAAGAGAAGGAAGACCATGACCGATCTTGTTGAGGAACGGACCATGTCCGGAACAACCGTAATAACTGAAGAAGGTGGTTGCCACTATGCTTGTGACGATCAGTCTCTACGCAGGCACCGCCCTGATCATGTTTCTCTTCGGATGGTTCATTCGAAAGCGTGTCGAAAAACGTAAGACGGACAGTATGGAGCGCTTGGCAGAGAGCATCCTCGCAGAGGCGGTGGAAGAAGCTGAAACGATAAAGAACACGGCCAGGATCGAAATGGAGGAGGAATCCTACCAGTCCAAGGCAAAATTCGAGCGAGAAAGCAACCAGACCCGCCAGGACTTCCAGCGCGTCGAAAAACGGATCTCGATCAGGGAGCAGAACCTGGAGCGCAAGGCCGACTACGTGGCCAAGCGCGAAAAAGGCATTCAGAAGCAATTCCAGTCGCTGCAGGAGCGGGACGAGAAACTGGTGGAATCCGAAGAGCGGCTGGATCAGCTGATCAAGCGGCAGACCGAACAACTCGAGCAATCCGCCGGCATGACGACGGAGGAGGCGAGAAAGGCGCTGCTCAGCAACATCGACGCCCGGATACGCGCCGAAGCCGGCCAGCAAGCCCGCAGCATCATCGAAGAAGCCCGCCAGAACGCGGAGGTCGAAGCCCGGGAAATCATCACGCACGCGATGCAGAAGTACACGCTGGATCACGTGACGGAAACGACGACGTCGGTCATATCCCTGCCCGATAACGAAATGAAGGGACGCATCATCGGGCGCGACGGACGCAACATCCAGGCGTTCGAAATGTCGACGGGGATCGACGTCATAGTCGACGACACCCCCAATGCCGTCGTCCTATCCGGGTTCAACCCCATGCGCCGCGAAATCGCCAAGCTCTCCATGGAGAAGCTCATCCAGGACGGGAGAATCCATCCTGGATTCATCGAGCAGGTCGTCTCCAAGACCCAGGAAGAAATCAGCGATCTGATCCAGGATACGGGCGACCAGGTGCTCTTCGACCTGGGCATTACCGGTGTCCGTCCCGAGCTGGCCATGCTGCTCGGGCAACTGAAGTACCGGATGACCGGCGGTCAGAACGCGTTGCATCACTGCCGCGAAGTGGCCGAGCTGGCGGGAATCATGGCGCAGGAACTGGACCTGGACGTGACCCTGGCCAGGCGCTGCGGACTGCTGCACGACATCGGCAAGGCCGTGGAAGGCGGCCCGGAAGGCGCGCACGGAGAACTGGGGAGATCGGTTGCCGAGAAGTACGGAGAACCGTCCGAAGTGCTGGAATGCATTGACGCCATCCACGGAAACCCGGAAGAGACCACCCCCATGGCCGTCGTGGTCAGAACCGCCGACGCCCTCTCCATGTCCAGGCCCGGCGCGCTCAGGGAACCGCTGGAAAAGTACGTCCGCCGGCTCCGGGAGATGGAACGGCTGGTGAGCTCCTTCGACGGCGTATCCAGAGCCTTCGTCATGAAGGCGGGAAAAGAAGTGCGGGTCATGATCGATCACGAGGAAGTCGACGACCTCCGCGCGGTCCAGCTCGCCACGGAAATTGCCCGCAAGATCCAGGCCCGGATGGAATACTCGGGCCAGATCAAGGTGACGGTCATCCGGCAGACCCGGGCGGTCGAAATCGCCAGGTAGGGGTGTTGCCGGAACAGGCGAGGGAGGAAGGCCAGGCTTGGTGAACGAGGACGACAACAGCGTATTGACCGTAACCGAACTGACCGCGGGGATCAAGTCGCTCCTCGAAGAATCGTTTCCCTACGTGTCGGTATCCGGTGAAATCTCCAACTACAAGCGGCACTCGTCCGGTCATGCCTACTTCTCGCTGAAGGACGACCGCAGCCAGTTGCGTTGCGTCATGTGGCGGTCGGCGAACCGCAAACTGACCTTCGAACCCGAAGACGGCATGGAGGTCCTGGCGCGGGGCGCCCTTTCCGTCTACGACGTGCAGGGACAGTACCAGCTCGTCGCCCAGCAATTGAAGCCCGTGGGCGCGGGCGCGCTCCAGGCGGCCTTCGAGCGGTTGAAGGCCAAGCTCGAGAAAGAAGGCCTGTTCCGCGAGGAACACAAGCAGGCGCTGCCTTCCTTCCCGGAGCGGGTGGGCGTGGTCACCTCCGCGTCCGGCGCCGCGATCCGGGACATCATTCAAGTCCTGCGCCGGCGCGCGCCGTGGGTCTCGATCATTCTCCGGCCGGCACCCGTGCAGGGCGAAGGCGCCGCGGCGGAAATCGCGGCCGCCATCGAAGAGTTGAACGACTACGGCGCGGTGGACGTGCTGATCGTCGGCCGGGGAGGCGGATCGGTGGAGGACCTGTGGGCGTTCAACGAAGAGGCGGTGGTCCGGGCGGTCTTCCAGTCCCGGATCCCGGTGGTCTCCGCCGTGGGACACGAAACGGACTACACGCTGACCGACTTCGCGGCCGATCTCCGGGCGCCCACGCCGTCGGGCGCGGCTGAAATCGTCGTCCGCGATCTGCGGGAATTGAAGGACCGGTCGGAGGCCGTGTTGAGACGGCTTTGCGGAAGCATGACGGGGTACCTGGACCGGTCCCGTCAGCGCGTTGTCACGGCACTGACCAGTTACGGACTCAGGCGGCCCGTCGACCAGATCGGCCAGTACGCCCAGTTTACCGATGAACTGACCCGCCGCCTGGCCGACCGGTGCTTCCACGACCACGAAACACGCGTCCAGCTGGTCGGCGGACTGGCCGGACGGCTCCAGGCCCTCAGCCCGCTCTCCGTCCTGGAACGCGGATACGCCGTGTGCCAGCGCGCGTCGGACGGGCGCATCGTCCGCGACGCGGATGAACTCAGCGTCGACGACCGCGTGAACGTACGCCTGCGCAAGGGCGAAGCGTTCTGCCGGGTCGAGCACCTCCATGACGGGGCGGAACCGACTGAGGCCGCCCGGGGGAAACGGCGCGAGGAAGCTCCGGCCACATTCGGCCTGTTCGATGATTCGAATACCACCGAAACTGCCTGACCGACGGGATACCGAGGATGAACGATAAGGAAAAACCTACTTTCGAGGAGGCGCTGAAGCGCCTCGAGCACATCGTCGAACGCATGGAACAGGGCGATCTCCCGCTGGATGAATCACTCGCCCTCTTCCAGGAGGGCATCGAGCTTTCCCGGATCTGCACCCGGCAGCTGAACGCGGCGGACGAACACGTGCGCAAGCTGGTGCGCGTGGAGAACGGCCGGTTCGTCATCGAGCCCTTCGAACCGGAATCGCCGCCCAGCCAGGGCAACGACCTGCAGTTCTAGATTCCGAACCAGATGAATGGCGTCGTATATGACCGATACCCCGGGGAAGCAGGACTTCCTCGACGCGCTGGCCATACGCAAGGAATGGGTGCGCGAGTACCTGGAGGCTGACCGCCGTAAAGTCCTGTTCGTCCCGGAGGACATACACGACGGGGTGTTCAGCTACCTGAAGGCGTCCGGCAAGGTGCTTCGTCCCTGCGTGCTCTACTTCTCCTGCGGCGCCGTGGGCGGCCGGGAGCGGTCCGCAACACCCGCGGCGGTCGCGGTGGAACTGTTCCATACCTGGACCATCGTGCATGACGACATCATGGACCGGGACGCGCTGCGGCGCGGCACGCCCACCGTCCACGAGGAGTTCCGGCGGCGGGCACTGGCCGGCGGGGCTTTCGACGAAAGGGAAGCCGCCCACTACGGCCTGTCCATCGGGATCATGACCGGCGAGGTCCAGCACGGGTGGGCTACCGGACTCCTGACCGAACTGTACGACGCGGACGCGGACAACGACGAGGTGGTGATCGAACTCATCCGCTACCTGGAGACGGAAGTTCTCCTGGCCCTCGTCGGCGGACAGGCGCTGGACATTCAGTACGCCAAGGCGCCCATGGACAGCCTGGACGAAGCGGCCGTGATCGACATGTTCTGGCGAAAAACCGGCGCGCTCTATGCCTTCGCGGGCGCGGCCGGCGCGATGATCGGCCTGAATACGCCGGATCGGAACCACCCCATGGTGCGGGCGATTTCATCGTTCACCGGCGAGTGCGGCGTGGCCTTCCAGCTGCAGGACGACATCCTGGGCCTGACGGCCGACGAGGCCACGCTGGGGAAACCGGTGTGCTCCGACCTCCGGGAAGGCAAGCGCACGCTGCTGCTCGTCCACACCTACCACAAGGCTTCGCCCGCCGAGCGGCGGTTTCTGCTCGACGTCGTCGGAAAACCGGGGGCTACTGACGAGCAGATCGCGGAAGTCCGCGATCTCATCCTGGCCCACGGCGGTCTCGACCACGCCCGGACGCTCATGGAACGCCGCGTGGCCGATGCCATTCGAAATCTCGACGCGATTCCCGACTCTTCTTATAAGGGGTACCTGGTCAACTGGGCGGAGTACCTGATCGGAAGGACCTTCTGATGCATCGCGTGGGCATCATCGCCAATCCGGCACGGCCCGTGGTCGCCGGACTGATACCGGAACTCGTTCGGCTGATAACGTCGCGGTCCGGTAAGCCGACGCTCGCGGCCGACCTGGCGGCCACGGCCGGCGAGGCAGTAGCCCGCAGGGAGTGCGTGGTCGTGGATTCGGACGAACGCGCGGTGGAAGACGTCGACTGGGTCATCGCCATCGGGGGGGACGGCACGCTGCTCAAGACCGCGCGCCTGGTGGGCGCTTCCGGCACCCCCATTCTCGGCATCAATTCCGGAAAGCTCGGATTCATGATGCAGACGACGCCCGGCGATCTCGACGACGCCCTCGAACGCGTCTTCGACGGACGGTACACGCTGGACAAGCGACTGGTCCTGCAGGGACGGATCGCGAACAGCGCGTTTTCGGCGCTGAACGATATCGTAATCGACAAGGGCGCGATCTGCCGGGTCATCGAACTGGGCATCTATATCAATGACGAATACGTCAACGATGTCATGGCCGACGGTCTGATCGTGTCGACCCCGACCGGTTCCACGGCCTATTCGCTGGCGGCGGGAGGCCCGATTCTGGCGCCCGACATGGAAGCGATCGTCGTGTCGCCCATTTGTCCCCATACGCTTTCCAACCGCGCCATGGTGCTCGCCGCGCGGGACCGCATCCGGATCGAAGTCCGGGCGGACCATCCCGATCTCCTGCTCACCGTGGACGGCCAGGAGAACGTGGTGATCCAGCCAGGCAGCACGGTCGAGCTTTACCGGGCGGACCACACCATACACCTGATCCGGTTCACGGACCGTTCCTTTTACGATGTCCTGCGCACGAAGCTGAAATGGGGGGAACGCTGAACAACCCGGTCCAGCCGTTCATGTTGTAGCCTATGCTCGCGAACCTGAGGGTCACAAACTACGCGCTCCTGGACAAGGTGGACATCGAGTTCACCCCCGGACTGAACGTGCTTACGGGTGAAACCGGCTCCGGGAAGTCCATCCTGATCGGCGCGCTGGGACTCATTCTCGGCGGCCGGGCCGCGTCGGACACCATACGGGGTGGTGCGAAGTCCGCGATCGTCGAGGGGCTGTTCGAAGGAGAGCGCGACCCGCAACTGCGGGACCTGCTGTCTGAGATCGGCGTGGACCCGGAGGAGGATGGGCTGATCATCCGGCGGGAGGTCAGCCGCGACGGGCGCAACCGGTGCACGATCAACGGCAGCCTGGTCACCGTTTCCGTCCTCAGGAGACTGGGCGTCCTGTTGGTCGACCTGCACGGACAGCACGATCACCAGACGCTGCTGAACCCGCGGACGCACCGGGACTTCCTGGACGGTTTCGAGGACGTGCGAACGCCGAAGCAGCACGTCGCCGAAGCCTACCGCCGGTTCACCGAACGGTCGGAGGCCCTGCGGCTGTTGGAGGAGGAACTCGCCGCCACCCGGGAACGGGAGGAACTCTACCGCTTCCAGCTCGACGAGCTCGAACAGGCGGACCTTTCGCCGGGGGAGGACGAGGAACTGGAGAGGGAGCGGGCCGTCCTGGAGCACGCGGAACAGTTGATCCGGGTCGCTTCCGAGGCTTCCGAGGCGCTCTCCGAGGGCGATGGAGCGTTCGTCGACGGTCTGGTCCGCGTCATCCGCGCGTTGGAGGAAGCGGAGCGCATCGACCCCTCGCTCGGCGAGGCCCTCGAAAGCGTGCGCACCGCGCGCTACCAACTCGACGACTGCACCGATTTCCTGCGGCGCTACCGCGACCGCGTCGAATACGACCCGGCGCGCCTGGAAGAGGTGCTGGACAGGCTGGATCTCATCGGGCGGCTCAAGCGGAAGTACGGCGCCACGCTCGAGGAGGTCGCGGCCCACCGCGCACGGATCGCCGGAGAACTGGAACGGATGGACACGGCCGACGAACGCCGGAACCGACTGAGCGAGGAAGTGGAAGCGGCCCGGCGTGACCTTGCCGAAAGAGCGAAGGCCCTGTCGGACCGGCGCAGACTGGTTGCCCACAAGCTGGAAGGCAGGGTCGTGGCGGAACTGGCGGAACTGGGCATGGGGAAGACGGGCTTCCAGGTCGGGATCACGTGGCAGGAGTCCGATGACGGCCCGCTGCGGATCGACGGACGCGGTTTCCGCGTGGACGCCCACGGGATGGACCGGATAGAATTCCTGATATCGCCCAATGCCGGAGAGGACCTGAAGCCGCTGGCGAGCATCGCATCCGGCGGCGAGATCTCCCGCATCATGCTGGCGCTGAAGGTGATCCTGGCCGAATCCGACCGCATGCCGACGCTGATATTCGACGAACTGGACATCGGGATCGGAGGCCGCATCGCCGAATCGGTCGGTCATCGACTGAAGCTGCTTTCCAGGGACCACCAGGTGCTGTGCATCACCCATCTTCACCAGGTGGCCTGCTGGGGCCGTACGCATTTCACCGTGCAAAAGCAATCGGCCCGCGGCAGGTCGATCACGCTGGTCGATCACCTGGACGAGGACGGACGGGTCAGGGAAATCGCGCGCATGCTGGCCGGGGAGACGGTGGACGCCATGGCCCTTTCCCACGCCCGCGAGATGCTGCGTCGCACGGCGGTCGTGTGAACCAATTGATCCCGCGAAGGACGGCGGCATGAGTCCGGATTCCGAAGGGAACGGAAGCACGGGACGGTTCTGGACACCGCCCAATATCCTGTCCCTTTCGCGCATCGCCGCCGTTCCGTTCATCTACTGGAGTTTCGCCGGGGATGCGCGCCTGGCCCTGTACGTACTCGTCGGGTGCGCCTTTCTGACGGACGCGGCCGACGGTTACCTGGCGCGCCGCTTCCGCTGGGCATCCCGATGGGGGCTGGTACTCGACCCGCTGGCCGATAAGGTCCTGGTCGGCAGCCTGTCGGTCTTTCTGGTCCTGTTCCGGGAATTCCCGCTCTGGGCGGCCGCGCTGATCATCGCTCGCGACCTGTCCATTCTGATTGCGGGCGCGTACCTGTATCTCAAGCCCGGGAACGTGGTCCTGCCGGCCGACCGGGTCGGCAAGCTGACCACCCTGGCCATGGGCGTCGCGCTGGCCCTCTACGTGGTGGAGTGGCAGCCGTACGGAACGTGGGCTCTCTGGGCGGCCCTCTGCTGCGTGGTCGGATCGGGCCTGCACTACATCCTGGAATTCGCGCGGCGGGAAAGAACGGTCACATGAATCGCGGGGCATCGAAATGGGCGGTCACCGGTTGGCATCACCTGTCGTTCGAGCGGCCCGAAGACTGGAGCATCGGCGCGGTATCGGGCGATTTTACGACGGGCTATCTGCGGCTCGACGACACGGAGATGCCCCGTTTCGAGCTGAGATGGGAGCGCACGCGCGGTCGGGAAGCGCCCGATCAGGTGGTCGCGAGGTATCTCAAGAACCTCACCGGAAAGGGCGGGAAGAAGGCGCCGCCCGTCAAGATCCGGCGCGACCTGGCGCTCATCAAGGACGAATCCGTACTGGCGGAACGGACGGTGGAGGGGTTTCACTGGCGGACGGAAGGACCCGAGCCCCTGCAGGCCTACGGCTGCCTGTGGATGTGCGAAACCTGCGGCCGCACGGTCTTCGCCCAGGTCCTCGGACGGGGGGGAGAGTCCATGATGACCCGGGCCTCGAGACTGCTGAGCACCCTGGACGACCATGCGCGCGGCGACACCGCCACCTGGGCCGTGTACGGGCTGCGCATCGAGCTGCCGTCCGACTGCGTCCTGAAGCAACACTCCTTCATGACGGGCCGTATCGAGTTGACTTTCCAGCGCGGCGGCGCCAGATTGGAACTGATACGGATGAGCCTTGCCGAAATGCACCTGGAGGGCCGGACGTTCCCGGACTGGTTCCAGGACACCTATAGCAGCGAAATCGACGTCTGGATCGACGATGCCGGTTCCACGGGCGGACATCCGTCCATCGGCGGGACGGGCCAGGGCGTGGATCCCGAGACGGTGCACAGCCGCATGGCGTGGCTGCCGTGGCGGCGACCGCGAAAAAAACCATTGAGTTGTCGCGGCTGGCATTGTATCGATGGCAATAGGATATACGTGCTGCGACACCTGGACGAATCGCACCGGCCCGAGTTTCTGGATGAAATAGCCGGTACGGTGGTCTGCCACTGATCTCGGGGTCGTAACCATGCAATTGTTTCGAAAGAAGCCGCCCCCGCTGCCCCGAAGGGAGTTGTTGCGCGCGAAGCCGGTTCGCAATGAGAAGCTGACCTGCGAGGAGAACTCCGACGGGGAGATCGTGCTGGGCATTCCGAGGCGCAAGACCTGGTGGATCAACACCATGTCCCGGATGTTCTACGTGCCGAGCCGGCGGACGGTGGTGCTGGACCGGATCGGTTCGTTCCTCTGGGGGTTGTGTGACGGGCAAAATACGGTAGACCACGTCATATCGACGATCCGGACCGAATACAAGCTGGAACGCAAGGAAGCGGAGGTCTCCACGCTGACGTACCTGAAACAACTCACGGAGAAGGGGTTGATCGGGCTGGCCGTGGCAAACAGAAAAGGAGATAGGAACGCATGACGACGGAATCGACCGCGACGGCCGGCACGACGGAGAAACAGATATCGCTGCCTCTGTCCAAGGCGATCGAAATCAGTTTCCGCAGCCTGAGGATCCGGTTCTGGCGGTCGCTGATCACGATCGGAGGCATCTTCTTCGGCATCGCCTTTCTCATGTCCATCCTGACCAGCGCCTCCATCAATGAAGCGCTCGTGGAAGGCGGTTCCCCCCAGGTCCGGGCATTGCTGGAACAGAAGGGCGCGGACGGCGATTCTGCGACGCAGCAGGTATGGCTTGTTTCCCTCTCTCTGCTCGTGTGCGTCGTCGGCATCACCAACGCCATGCTGATGTCAGTGACCGAAAGGTACCGTGAAATCGGAACCATGAAGTGCCTGGGGGCCCTGGACAAGTTCATCATTCAACTTTTCGTGCTGGAGTCCACCTTCCAGGGACTGGTCGGATCGGTAGGCGGGGTCATCATGGGCTGCCTGTTCATGCTGATCTCGATGATGACCTCTTATGGATGGGATCCCCTGGTGCTGTTTCCGGTACTGGAGGTGGCCCAGAGCGGCCTGTATTCGCTGGGAGCCGGACTGGGGCTCGCCATCATCGGCGCGCTGTACCCCGCGTACCGGGCATCCCAGATGCCGCCGGCCGACGCCATGCGCACGGAAGTCTGACGAGGGCATACCACCGGAACAACTTGCTGGATGGAATCAAACCGGAAAGTCGACCTGAAAGGGGCGGGAAATGACTGAAGAGCAGACCGCGGTAATGGACGCGCCGGATACCGAAACCCAGAATATCGTGCGCACCCGCGGGGTCAAGCGGGTGTACCAGATGGGCAAGCTCTCCCTGGAGGCGCTCAAGGGCATCGACATGGAGGTCCAGCGCGGGGAGTACATCTCCATCATGGGCCCGTCGGGCTCGGGCAAGTCCACCCTGTTCAACATGATCGGCGCGCTGGACAAGCCCACGGAGGGCAAGGTCTATATCGACGAGGTCGACGTCGCCCAACTGGACGCCTACGAACTGGCCTGGCTGCGGTGCCGCAAGATCGGCTACATCTTTCAGACCTTCAACCTGATCCCGGTCATGACCGCCCTGGAGAACGTCACCTTGCCGATGATTTTCGCCGGCCTGGCGACGGACGAGGCCATCGACAAAGGCGTCGATCTGCTGACGCTGGTGGGGCTCGGCGAACGGGTCCAGCACAAGCCGCTGGAACTGTCCGGCGGGCAGCAGCAGCGCGTCGCCGTGGCCCGCGCACTGGCCAACGATCCGGCCATCGTCCTCGCGGACGAGCCCACGGGCAACCTGGACCGGAAGACGGGACGGGAGATCATCGAGCTGTTGCGGGAACTGAACCAGGAAAAGCAGGTGACGATCATTTCGGCGACCCACGATCTGAAGATGCTGGACGTTTCAGACCGCATCCTGTGGGTGCAGGACGGCAGGATCACCAAGAATCAGCGGCGCGAGGAACTGGATCTGGACCTTGGCCAGATCGGCGCCGAAGAGGAATAACCCGGCATTTCCGCGAGCCGGACGCGCGAGCCGGACATAAAGTCGCCTCGACTCGGGTCCGCCGGTATCAGGCGACGCCCGCTCCGCAGCACTTCTTGTACTTCTTCCCACTGCCGCAGGGACAGGGCGCGTTGCGGCCGATTTTCTGTTCGACCCTGACCGGACGGGACGGGTCCCTGTCGGAGTGGCCGCCGCGCCGTCCGGCCTGCCTTGACCGACCGGACCGTCCGCGTTGCTGGACGCCGGCTTCCGCGTCGGGATCTTCCGTGGCCGTGCCGGCCATGCCGGCCATGGCCGGGGCTTCCTGGTGAATCGCCCGCATATTGGTCGGGGTTTCCTGGCGCGGCATGCGCGTTTCGGCCAGTTCGGCATTGAAGACGGTCTTGACGATCTCCTCGTCCAGCCGGTCCCACAACTCCTCGAACATGGCGTAGGCTTCCTTCTTGTACTGGATCAGGGGATCCAGTTGCCCGTACGCGCGCAGGCCGATGCCCTCCCGCATCCGGTCGATTTCGTACAGGTGCTCCTGCCAGGCGTTGTCGATGACGTGCAGGGTGGCGAAGCGCTCCAGGTCGCGCATCAGTTCCGGCGAAGGCGCCAGGGTCGTTTCCTTCCGCTCGTAGGATTCGAGCATCTTCTCGTTGGCCAGTTCAACCAGTGATTCCACGTTTAGATCCGCCATTTCCTCCTCGGCCACGGCCACGGCCACGTGGAAATTCCGGGCCAGGTCGCCGCTCAGCCCGTCCAGGTCCCAGTCCTCGGGATAGGTCTTGGGATCGGTGTATTCCGCCACCTTCCTTTCCGCCACGCCGCGGATCATCTCGACGACGTCTTCCCTGAGGTTCTTGCGCTCCAGGGCGAGCAGGCGGCGGTCGTACACGGCCTCGCGCTGCTGGTTCATGACGTTGTCGTATTCGAGCACGTGCTTCCGCATGTCGAAATGCTGGGCCTCCACCCGCTTCTGGGCCCGTTCGATGGATCGGGTCACCATGGAGTGCTCGATCACTTCTCCGTCCGGTATCTTCAGTCGGTCCATTACGGAGGCGATGCGCTCGGAGCCGAAGAGTCGCATCAGGTCGTCCTCGAGCGAGAGGTAGAACCGCGACGAACCCGGGTCCCCCTGGCGTCCGGAACGTCCGCGGAGCTGGCGGTCGATGCGCCGGGCTTCGTGGCGTTCGGTTCCGATGATGTGGAGGCCGCCGAGATCGACTACGCCGGTGCCGAGCTTGATGTCGGTGCCCCGGCCCGCCATGTTCGTAGCGATGGTCACCGAACCGGGCTGGCCCGCCTTCGCGATGATCTCGGATTCCTGCTGGTGGAACTTGGCGTTCAGCACGTTGTGCTTGATCCCCCGGCGCTTCAGCATGCGGCTCAGCGTTTCAGAGGCGTCGACGGAGGTGGTCCCGATCAGGATGGGCTGGCGCTTTTCGTTCAATTCCTCGATTTCATCGATGACGGCGTTATACTTCTCACGGCGGGTGCGGAAGACCACGTCGTCGTGGTCGGTGCGCCGGACCGGTTGATTGGTCGGGATCTCCACCACGTCCATCTTGTAGATCGCGAAGAATTCGCTCGCCTCCGTAACGGCCGTGCCGGTCATCCCCGCCAGCTTGTCGTACATGCGGAAGTAATTCTGTATGGTGATGGACGCGACCGTGCGCGTTTCCTGCTCGATCTTCACGCCTTCCTTGGCCTCGATGGCCTGGTGCAGGCCCTCGGCCAGCCGCCTGCCGTACATCAGCCGGCCCGTGAATGTGTCCACCAGGACGACCTTCCCGTTCTCGATGACGTAATCGATGTCTTTTTCGTAGATCGCGTAGGCCTGGAGCAGCTGGTGCATGTTATGGATGCGTTCGCTGCGTTCGGCGTAGAGTTTCTCCAGTTCGGCTTTCCGTTCGCCCTGCTGCTCCTCGCTCAGACTGGCGTCCGACTCGATTTCCACGATGCCTTCGCCGAGGTCGGGAATGATGAAGAGTTCCTGTTCGCCCGGCGAAAGGAGCTCCCGGCCCTTCTCGTTGATTTCGGTATGGCGGGTCTTCTCGTCGACCGTGAAGAAGAGCTCGTCGTCCAGCACCGGCATCTTCTTCTCCCGGATAAAGTCCCCCTCTACCTGCTGGATCAGCTTCTTGATGCCGGGTTCCTGCTGCAGCTTCAGGAGTTTCTTGTTCTTCGGCATGCCCCGCTGCGCCTGCAGCAGCTTGATCCCGGCGTCGTAGTCGTCCTCCTCGTTCTCCAGCATCGCTTCCGCCTCCGAAACGATCTTCGCCGCGAAACGGGTCTGGGCCCGTACGAGTTTCTGGACGTCCGGAAGGGATTCGGCGTACTTGCCGGTGTTCGACTCGCTCACCTGGCCCGCGATGATGAGGGGCGTGCGCGCTTCATCGATCAGGATGGAATCCACCTCGTCCACGATCGCGTAAGGGTGGCCCCGCTGCACGCGGTCCTCGATACGCCACTTCATGTTGTCCCGGAGGTAGTCGAAACCGAATTCGTTGGTGGTCCCGTAGGTCACGTCCGCCTGGTAGCCCGCTTTCTTCCGCTCCACGTCGGGATCGTTGTTCTGCAGGCACTCGACCGTGAGCCCGAGGAACTCGAAGACCGGTCCCATCCAGGCCCGGTCGCGCTTGGCGAGGAACTCGTTGTGCGTCACCAGGTGGGCGCCGCGTCCGGTCAGTCCGTTGAGATACATGGGGAAAAGGGCGACGAGCGTCTTGCCCTCTCCCGTTGCCATCTCGGCGATCTTGCCTTCGTGGAGCACGATCCCGCCGATGATCTGCACGTCGTAGGGCGTCATGTCCCACACCATGTCGCCCTGGCCGGGGACGAACCACGACCTGCCGATCATGCGCCTGCAGGCTTCCTTGACCAGGCCGAAGGCTTCGGGAAGGATGTCGTCCAGTTCCTCGCCGTCCTCCCACCGGGCCCGGAACTCCCGTGTTTTTTCAGGGAACTGGGCTTCGTCGAGCGCCTGGTATTCGTCGGCCCATTCATTGACGGCCTCGACGAGCGGTTCCATGCGCTTGACGTCCCGGTCGTGCTTGGTCCCGAAAGCGCTGGCGATCAGGTTCTTGATCGGGGTGATCATGGTCTTGAAATCCTTGGTTCGGCGTCCCGCCGGCACGCTATACCGGCCTGTACTCCAACCATGAAACTTAAGGGAGCGGCCGGATGGGGACAACTCTTTTCTTCGCACCGGAACGGTCGGTTCCGGGCTGCTGCCGCCCATGAAAAAACCCCGGCGGGCAGGCGTGCGCGCCGGGGTTGCGTGCGGTATTCAAGCGGCAGGACATGCCCCTGTCAGTCGTCGTCCCGGAGGTAGGGACTGAGCTTGCCGCTGCGGGTCGCGTGACGAAGACGCTGCAGCGCCCGTTCCTTGATCTGGCGGATCCGCTCCCGCGTCAGGCCGAAACGGATGCCGATCTCCTCGAGGGTGTGGGCCCTTTCCGAACCCACGCCGAAGTACAGGCGGATCACTTCCGCTTCGCGGGGCGGCAGGGTGTCCAGCACCTTGCCGACGTCCGACTTCAGGAACTGCAGCATGGTGCTCTCGTCCGGCGCCGTCTGCATTTCGTCGGGCAGGAGGTCGAGCAGGCTGCGGTCGTCGTCGTGATTGAAGGGTACGTCCAGGGAAATGCAGTGGCTGAACGAACTGAGGGCCTCGTTGATCTCTTCGACTGAAATATCCATTTCCTCGGCGATTTCATCGATATCGGGCTTGCGGCCGAGTTCGTGCTGCAAGTGCTTTGAGGTCTGCTTGATGCGGCGAAGTTCTTCGGAGCGGTTGACGGGGACGCGAACGGTCCTCGACTGGTTGGCTATGGACTGTATGATGGCCTGGCGTATCCACCAGACGGCATAGGAGATGAACTTGTAGCCCCTGGTTTCATCGAATTTCTTGGCGGCCCGCATGAGGCCCATGTTACCCTCGTTGATCATGTCCAGCAGGGGCAGGCCGTAGTTCTGGTACTGACGGGCCACGCTGACGACGAACCTGAGATTGGCCTTCACCAGCTTGTCCAGCGCATTCTGGTCGCCCTGCTTGATCAAACGGGCCAGCCGCACTTCCTCCTCGGCCGTGATCAAGGGATACTTGGACATTTCGGCCAGATAGCGGTAGAGCGCCTGTTCGTACCTGGCCCCGTTTCCATAGGATTCCTGGTATGATGTGCCGATCTTCCCTCACCTCCCCCTCGCGACATGCGCACTGCGCTTCTGTCCCGTCCGCTCCGGCCTATGCGGGCCCGTTACCCGTTACCCCGTGATCGATTGTGGTGTAAACGGTGTGCTGAACGATGCGTGCCATACAGGGTCCTGTAAAAGCTGTCCAGAATATGCGAGCGGCAAAGACGCCATCGTCAGACAGACGGAAAGGACATTCCGGCGGGTGCGCGTTCGAAATTGAAATTGCGTCGTTGCTTAAGCCAGTGGGAACCGGAAAGGACCGCCGTCGAATACGACCGCAATCCAACATGCACGGACCATGCGGACCATCGACAAGGACTGGCCCGGACGAACGGTCCCAGCGTAGATAAATTACACCGAAACGCCCGTCAAGTCAAGTGTTTTCCCTTTAAGATTGACAGGCGCAGGGCCGGTGGATAGATTGGGCACGCTCAAAACCGGACGCCGACCCACGAACGGAGAACCTTCCCGCGAAGGAAACCACAGCGGATGACCGCGGAATCGAAGACCCGGCGTATTGCCGTCGTGAACAGGAAAGACGTGGTGGACGCCGTAGGCGAAGGGCTCCGCGGCGATATCCTCGACCTGGGCATCGGGGGCGTCGAGGCCGTTCGGCACGTCCGGCTCTACGCGCTCCACGGCGCGCTGTCGGCCGCCGAACTGGACCGGATCACCACCGGTCTGCTTGCCGATCCGGTCACCCAGGAACATCTCGAAATCGCCGACACGGGCCTGCCGGTCGCTCCCGGAGAGTGGGGCGTGGAAGTGTGGTTCAGGTCCGGGGTAACCGACGCCGTGGGCGAAACGGCGCTGAAAGGCAGCCGCGACCTGGGCGTCGCGGGGATAGAATCGGTGGACACAGGGCGGGGCTACATCCTGGCGGGTCCGCTCATCCGGTCGCAGGTCGACACCATATGCCGTCGGCTGCTGGCCAACGACGTGATCGAAAGATACGCATGTTACGAAGGGGGCCAATGACCTTCGAGGCCGACCACACGGTCGAGACCTTCTCCCTGCTGAAGGCGACCGACGATGAAATGACGCGGCTGAGCCGGGACGGCATGCTGGCGCTCAACCTGGAGGAAATGCGGTCGATCCGGCGCCATTTCGATGCGCTTGGCCGCGACCCGACGGACGTCGAAATGGAGACGCTGGCCCAGACCTGGTCCGAGCACTGCAAGCACAAGGTCTTCAACGGGGTCATCGACTACGTATCGGGCCGTAAGAAGGAGCGCATCGACAACCTCTTCGCCCGCACTATCAGGAAGGCGACCGAAGACATCCGCCGGGCCCAGGGGCCGAACGACCGCTGTGTATCCGTGTTCGTCGACAACGCCGGGATCATCGAATTCGACGAAGACTATCATCTCGTCTTCAAGGTAGAAACGCATAACCATCCTTCGGCGCTGGATCCCTACGGCGGCGCCAACACGGGCATCGGCGGGGTCATTCGCGATCCGCTCGGGACGGGCCTGGGCGGCAAGCCCATATTCAACACGGACGTCTTCTGCTTCGCGCCGCCCGACTTCCCCTACGACGGTCTGCCGGAAGGCGTATTGCACCCGAAACGCGTCTTCAAGGGCGTCGTGGCCGGCGTCCGGGACTACGGCAACCGGATGGGCATACCGACCGTCAACGGGGCCATCCTGTTCGACGAGCGGTACCTGGGCAACCCGCTGGTATACTGCGGCACCGCGGCCATCATCCCGGTCGACCGGTGCGATAAATCCGCCGAACCGGGCGATCTCGTCGTCACCATCGGCGGGCGGACGGGTCGTGACGGGATCCACGGGGCCACGTTCTCATCCATCGAACTGACAGACGCTTCGGAATCCACCGCCACGCAGGCCGTTCAAATCGGAAATCCCATCGAGGAGAAGAAGATCCTCGACGTCCTGATGCAGGCGCGGGACCGCAGGCTCTACCGGAACATCACCGACTGCGGCGCCGGCGGTTTCTCATCGGCCATCGGCGAGATGGGAGAGGATACGGGCGCGGAAGTTCACCTGGAGAAGGCGCCCCTGAAATACGGCGGCCTGAAACCGTGGGAGATCTTTCTCTCGGAATCCCAGGAACGCATGATCCTGGCCGTTCCCCCCGAGCACATCGATGCCCTGCGCGACCTCTGCGCGAGCGAAGACGTCGAGGCCTCGGTGATCGGCAAATTCACCGGCGACCGGCGTCTCAGGGTCACCCATAAGCCCGATGCGGGAGAAAGCCGGATTACCGTCGCGGACCTGGACATGGAGTTCCTGCACAAGGGGGTGCCGCGCATCGTCCGGACGGCCCGGTGGGATCCACCGGACCATCCCGAGCCGCCCGCGGCCGGCCGTCCCGGTCCCGCGCAGAGCCTGGTCCGGCTGCTGTCATCCTGGAACGTGGCGAGCAAGGAGTGGGTCGTCCGCCAGTACGATCACGAGGTACAGGGCGGAAGCGTGCTGAAGCCGCTTCAGGGCGCCCGCAACGACGGCCCGGGCGACGCCGCCGTCGTGCGCCCCGTGCTCTCGTCGGACCGGGGCGTCATCGTCGCCAACGGCATCAACCCCTCCTATGGCGATGTAGACCCGTACTGGATGGCGGCATCCGCCATCGACGAGGCCCTCCGCCAGATTACCTGCGTCGGGGGCCGTATCGACCGGACCGCACTGCTGGACAACTTCTGCTGGGGCAATCCGGACAAGCCGGACCGCCTCGCCGCGCTGGTCCGCGCGGCCAAGGCCTGTTACGACGTCGCGGTAGCCTACGGCACGCCTTTCATCTCGGGGAAGGACAGCTTCTACAACGAGTTCTCCGACGGCGAAAGGACCATCGCCATCCCGCCCACGCTGCTCATCTCGGCCATCTGCGTGATGGACGACGTGCGCAAGGCGGTCAGCATGGACGTCAAGGCGCCTGGAAACAGCATCTTCGTCGTAGGACGCACGCGCGATGAACTGGGCGGTTCCCGGTACTACCGCATGCTCGGATTCGTCGGGCGGAACGTGCCGACCGTGGACGCCATTGCAGGGAGCGGGACCATGAACCGGTTGCACGAGGCCATTTCGCAAGGCATCGTGGCCGCCTGTCACGACTGCTCCGAGGGCGGCCTCGCCGTGGCCGCGGCGGAAATGGCCTTCGCGGGCGGATACGGCATGGCCCTGGACCTGGACGCCGTGCCTCGGGATCCGGAAGCGGACCGCGACGACACCGTCCTGTTTTCCGAATCGAACAGCCGCTTCGTGGTGGAGGTACCCGGGGGCCGGGAAGCCGACTTCGAAGCCCTGATGGAAGGAAGCCCGTTCGGCCGCGCAGGGACCGTGACCGGGGAGGACCGCTTTCTCGTGCGCGGACTGGGCGGCGATGAGATCGTATCTACGGAATTGTCCATATTGAAGGAAGCATGGCAGCGGCCGCTGCGGTGGTGACGCCGCGCGGGGGGCCATAACGATCCGGGAGCATCCATGTCCAAAGTCTCGGTCCTGATACTGCGCGCCGCGGGGATCAACTGCGACGAGGAAACGGCCCACGCCTTCCGCCTCGCCGGCGCGGAGCGGGTCGATCCCGTCCACATCAATGCCTTCATCCAGGGGCGCCGTCGCCTGTCCGAGTACGACGTGCTGGTCCTGTCCGGTGGGTTTTCCTACGGCGACGATCTCTCCGGCGGCAAAGTGCTCGCCAACGAGATGCAGTGCAAGCTGATGGAGGACGTGGAATCGTTCATCGGGGAAGGCAAACTCATCCTCGGCATCTGCAACGGATTCCAGGTGCTGGTCAAGATGGGGCTGCTGCCCCAGACGGAACCGGGCGCCAGGCGGCAGGAAGCGACGGTGTTCTACAACGACTCCGGCAAGTTCGAGTGCCGCTGGGTCTACCTGCGCAGGAACCCCGGCAGTCCCTGCGTCTTCACCCGGGACATGCCGGAAACCATCTACATACCGGTCGCGAACGGGGAAGGCAAGGTCATGCTGGCGTCGGAGGATGTTCGGGCGCGGCTGGGGCCGGCCGGTCACGTCGCGTTGCAGTACGTCAACCCGCCCTGGGTGGATGAAGGGGCGGCCGCGAGTGAGGTAACCGGGGCGGCCGCCGGGGGAACCGC